>JAHQVQ010000285.1 GCA_019634305.1 Flammeovirgaceae bacterium
AGTAAAGATATGGAAGAAGGATTCCCTGGGAATCTTAAAGTTGATGTTATTTATTCATTGAATAATCAGAATGAATTAAAAATAGAATATTTAGCAGAAACAGATAAAAATACCCACTGCAACCTAACAAATCATTCTTATTTCAATTTGAAGGGAGCTGGAAATGGCGATGTATTGGATCATAAAATTGCCATTAGTGCAGAAAATTTCACTCCGGTGGATGAAAATATGATTCCTATAGGTACTCTTCAGAAGGTTTCCTCAAGTCCTTTTGATTTTAGAGAATTAACAAGAATTGGAGAAAGAATTGATGAAAATGACGAACAATTAAAACTTGGAAATGGATATGATCACAATTTTGTTATAAAAAATAGTGGGGAAGAAATCAGCCTTGCAGCTGAAGTTGTTGAACCAATTTCTGGAAGAGTTTTGGAAGTATACACTTCAGAACCAGGTATTCAGTTTTATACAGGAAATTTTCTTGGAGGAATAAAAGGGAAAAAACATAAAGTCTATGAAAATAGATTTGGTTTTTGTCTGGAAACTCAACATTTTCCTGATTCGCCAAATCAACCTTCTTTTCCTTCAACTTTATTAGAGCCTGAAGAAAAATATGAAAGCACAACTATTTACAAATTTGGACTAACAGAAAACTAGGTAGAAATGCCAATTATTTTGAAATAAAAAAAGATCTAAATCAAGTATTTGTGATTAAAATATCAGGTATTTTTTTTCAATATCTACCATAAATTTTAGTAGTGATGGATAGATATTCAAAAAGGCTTGTCATTAAATTATTTGACAAGCCTTTTTCTTTATAAATCCCTTCAAAGATTCTAGTAAATTTCGGGAAACCTTGATGGATCAACTTCACTCATTAGTGAATATACATTATCAAAAACTTCCTCTACATTAGGTTTAGAAAAATAGTCACCATCACTGGAATAAGCAGGTCGGTGATCCTTACCTGAAATACAAATCGGTTTTGAATCTAGCCATTGATAAGCATCTTGCTCATCTATAACTTTCTGCATCATATAACCTGTAGCGCCACCTGAAACATCTTCATCAGCAAATACCACCCGATTCGTCTTCTTTATTGATTCTATAATTTTATGATGTATATCAAACGGAAGTAAACTTTGCACATCTATCACTTCACAATTAATGCCCACTTCAAACAATTGCTCAGCGGCTTCCATTACTATTCTACACATCGATCCATATGTTACTATTGTAATATCTTCTCCCCATCTAATTATCTCTGGAACGCCCAATGGCACAGTAAATTTATCAATATTACTTGGGATTTTTTCTTTCAACCGGTATCCATTCAAACATTCTATAATTAGAGCTGGATCGTCTGATCGTAACATCGTATTATAAAAACCAGCAGCCTTTGTCATATTCCTTGGTACTAATATATAAATCCCACGAATACTTCCTAACAAAGCACTCATAGGTGAACCTGAATGCCAAATACCTTCCAATCTATGTCCTCTGGTTCTGATAATTAATGGTGCAACTTGGCCTCCTTTTGTTCTATATTGTAAGCAGGCAAGATCATCGGTTAATGTTTGAAGGGCATAATAAACATAATCTAAATATTGGATTTCCACAATTGGTCTCAGGCCTCTAAGAGCAGCCCCTACTCCTTGTCCAATAATGGAAGGCTCTCTAATTCCAGTATCAGTTACTCTTAAATCGCCATGTTTTTCCTGCAATCCGGCAAAGCCTTGATTCACATCCCCAATCTTCCCAACATCTTCCCCTATAGCAAATACCCTTGGATCACGATTTAAAATAGCATCAAATGCAGCCTGAACAACCTCCCTACCATCTACAATTTCACTGCTATTTTCATCATATTCAGGTTTAATTTCTTCTATTTTTAAAGCAGAGAAATCAGATTCATTATAAAGATGCGAATTAAACCTTTCATAATTTTCTTTGTCAACATTAGTTACCCAATCTAGCAAATCTTGTTTGATCAACTTTTTTTCGTGCCTTAAAACCCTTAAGGCTTTTCTGGCGGCTTTTACTGCATCTGAACGAATCGGGTTAAGGGTTTTTTCCAATTCCTTTCTTATTTCCCTTAATTTGTTATTTGCAGCAACTTTTTTATTAGTTTCAATTAACAGCTGAACAACTTTATCATGGTCTTTTTTGACATCCTTCACAAAATCCTCCCACGCAGCTTGTCGGGCTTTTCTTACTGTTGCCAGCGCTTTGATTTCAATTTCCTTTAATTCTTCTTTAGTTCCGTAACCATTTTCAAGAATCCATTCCTTAAATTTTTTATTACAATCATATTCAAGTTCCCAGCTTAACCTCTCTTTAGATTTATATCTTTCGTGAGAACCAGAAGTAGAATGTCCTTGAGGTTGAGTCATTTCCTCCACATGAACTAATACTGGAACATGTTCTTTTCGGCAAATCTCATCAGCCATTTTATAGGTTTGGCAAAGCGCTTCGTAATCCCAACCATTTACTTTCAGGATTTCTATTCCCTTCTTTTCTGCTGTCCTTTGAAAACCTTCAAGGGCTTCTGAAATACTTTCTTTGGTTATTTGAAATTCGTTGGAAACAGAAATACCATAATAATCATCCCAAACGGAAATGAGCATGGGAATCTGCAATACGCCTGCAGCATTAATGGCTTCTAAAAATAATCCTTCAGCACAAGATGCATTGCCTATTGTTCCAAAGGCTACTTCATTTCCATTTTTGGAAAATTTTGTAAGGTCCGAAAGGTCTTTGTTTTCCCTATACAATTTTGAAGCATAAGCTAAACCGACTAATCTGGGCATTTGCCCGGCAGTGGGAGAAATATCAGAAGTGGTATTTTTCATAACCATCTGATTATTCCAGTTCCCATTTTCATCCATGCTTCTTGTTGCAAAATGAGCATTCATGGATCTTCCCCCTGAAAAGGGTTCAACTGCTAAATCTGTATGGGCATATAATTGGGCAAAAAATTGTTGAATAGTGGAGCCTTCAATAGCAAACATAAAAGTCTGGTCACGGTAATAACCAGACCTCCAATCTCCCGGCTTAAATACTTTGGCCATTGCAATTTGGGCAAGTTCTTTCCCATCTCCAAAAATCCCGAACTTCGCCTTCCCCATGAATACCTCCTTCCTTCCTATTAAACTTGCCTGCCGACTTTCTGAGGCTATTTTATAATCGTTCAGAATTTCTTCCTTTGTCAAAGTAGTATTGTCAATTAGATTATCCTGATACACAACATTTTGGTTTTGATATAAAAAACAAGTCATAAATAAGACAGGCAACATCGGGTTTAGGAAATCACTAACTATAATAAAAAAATCTAACTTCCTTACCGGTAGGCCCTATAACAATTCTGAAAAAAAACACTTCTCAAGGTGCTTCTAATATTTATGACAAGAGGAACTATTAATCATATGTGCCGAAAAACTAAAAAACTTACTTAATATTAAAATTCGTTTTTAAAATAACATTTAAATATGGCACAAATGTAGATGCAAATCTAATGAAAATCTGAGAGAAAGAAAATTAGAATCAGTATTGAAGCTTTATGGCATCACCTTCAAATGATACAATTTTTATTTGCAGCTTTTTAAAAGTATTATCTCCAAACTCAACCTCAATTTCATTTCTCTTTAGTTTTTTCCATCGTCCTTTTTGAGAAACTCTTTTGTCATTTGGTCCAGGCTTTAGCCATTCAAATTCGCCTTCAGTTTTAAACAAAAATGCTTCCCTCCTTCCTAAAGCCATATTCTCATTTTCTTTCTGAAAATATTTCAAATTGTCCTCATCCTTTTCCTGGATATGATACCAAACAAAACCTTGTAATTCTTCAATTGGCGGATTTGGTGAACATTTGGCTGCAGCAAATATCAAAAAGGCTACAATCCAAATCCAACTAAATACCAATTCAAATTTCATCTTCCAGAAATTATTCAATTTTGGATAATAATTTTTTTTGAAATTTTCCATATTGGGTTACTAATATTTATAATGTATAATCCATTAGGAATTCCAGAAAGATTTATTGGTACTTTTATTTGGGACTCAAGGATAGAGAGCTCTAAACGTAAAAAGGATTTCCCTGTAATATCCGTAACCTCAATAAAAAACTGTTTATATTTTTCAAGGTTTTCCCAATTCAAATGAACAATATCTGAAACTGGATTAGGATAAACAATCAATTCTAAATCATTAATTTCTGAATTATTATCTATTCCAGTTACAGCATCAAATTTTGCAATATTAGAATATGGTGAATTTCCACCGATATTTTGAGCCTTTACTCTGTAATAAAAAACAGAAAGTGGTGGAGGGGAAAAAGTCTCATCCAAAAAATCAACTTCATTTTCTTCAATTATATCCACCTCTTCAAAATTTTCCAATGAATCTATTGATCTCTCAACAATAAATCTTTCTTCTTTATCAGATTTATCATTCCATGATAAATAAAAATGCCTGCTTATTTTATCAAATATAACTTGTAAATTTTCTGGTCCTTCCGGTTGGTAAGGAAAAGTAGCTGTAGAGGTTTCATTGGAATAGGGAGAACTTCCACTCCCATTGCCAGCTTTTATTCTAAAGAAATAAACCTCATTGTCTTTTAATGAATTTACAGAGAACGATTTCTGACTTGATGGTATGGTTTCTATTAATATTTTTTCAAAATTACTATTATTCCCTTCAGATATTTCAATTTCTACTCCAGTAGCATTGAGATCAGACAAATCCCAGGAAAGCTTTATTTCATCCTGAGAAATAGTGGTAGCAGAAAGGTTTGAAGGAGCCACCGGAAGCGATAAGTTTGGTGTTGATTGAATAGTAGAATATTCGGATTTACCAGACTGATTTTCGGCAATAATTCTGTAATAATAGACAGCATTTCCTGGGTTATCGTAATAAGTATTTACATTAGTTGAAGTTTCCCCAATTTTGGCATAACCAGAATTTTTGGTGGATGACCGTTCAATAATGAATTTTGTTTCATTCAATGAATTATCCTGCCAAACCAGATCATATCCTGAACTCTGATTTTCTGTAAGAACCAGATGAGATGGTGCATAATGAGGTTTAATCACAGTGGATGTCAGTAATTCTTTCCTATTTGGCGAATTTTGTAAAACGATAACCGCCCGCTCTTTTTGGTTAAAAGTAAATAAATTCATGCAGGCATCTGCTGTATAATCCATGAAATTCTGAAACATATCA
>JAHQVQ010000286.1 GCA_019634305.1 Flammeovirgaceae bacterium
ATTACTGGTCATCCGTAGACCAAATAAAAAGGAAGAATAGGTAAGCCACGATTGCCCTCCAGTAGTGGGAGAAACACTATAATTTGATCTAGTTTGCCAACCTTTTTCCTTTAATTCATTTTGAAAACCATAGAATTTTTCATGTGATATTGAAGAAAGAGATTCTTCTTTGAAAAAATAGGCTCCATATGATTCAATAAAAATAAAGTGAACATTAGGAGGGTTTTCTTTTAATTTAAATTCGATGAGTTTTCGCTTTGCATTGAATTCTTTTCCAATTTTTTTCTTGAAAATTTCCTGATTAACGAGACTCCTCTTAATATTTTGGATAATCTCAATTGTGGTGAAATGATACCTCAAATAGAGGTCGATAGGATAATTTAAATAAAATCTATTCTTCTGGGCAGCTCTTAACAAGGGGAATGTCCAAAGGATTAAAAAACCATAAAACAGAAAAGTAGGAGGTGTTTTTAATGTAAATTCAAGATAAAAGGCAATTCCATTTGAAAAAATGGAAATACCCATAATAACCATAATACTATATAAAATAACCTTCCATTTCGATTCGTGCCAAACAATAGCAAATCCTGATTTTATCAATTTGGAATCATTGTAGAAATTGGGTTCATATTCGTAAATTTTCCGAAAGGAATATTGGTACAAATTGAAGAAAAGGACAATGAAATAATAAATGATAAAGGGTATAGATAAAATAGAAATATCAATAATTCTTGACAAAATTAGGAATAGGGAAATTTCAACTGAATAGCGAAAAATATCCTGATTAACACTAAAAGAAATACCTAATTGCCTGATGGTTTTATAATCGGATATAAATGGCCAAAAGGAGCTATTTTTAATATTAAAAATATAATTGATTAAATAATGGATGCCATTCAGTAAAATGAATGTTATCCAAAATATTAGTTCATTGATTAGTATAGTTGTTGACATTAAGCACCAGTGCTAATAATTATTAAGAAAATACCTCATTTTCAAGCACTTGCAGCAAAATGATAAACTACACTTTTGATAGTTTTTAAATTGCCTTGAGGTCAAAAAATCAGTTATATCCTTGAAGATAGTAACATCTAGGAGAATGTTTTCCAAAGGAAAGATTTACATAATGTCTTTGCAACAATTTTTTCTTGAAATGAGTGCCCTTTGATAAAGATTTATTCTCATAAAAAAAGGATACAAACCAAAGCGCTCATATCCCTTCTTTTTAAGTCAAAAACTTACTACACCAATTGCTTTAAGGCCAATTCGAGTGAATATTTACTGATTTGAGTTTTGTTTGAATTTACTTCATGAGTTTTCTTTAATGCTGATTTTATGATTGTGGAGACATCCTTAAAAATGGTTTCATCAGTAACTTGTAACTCGTCATCTGCTTCCATTAGAAAGGCAAAAACTCTGGCCATTCCGCAATTGGCAATAAAGTCTGGAATTAAAGACACATTATTATCCACAAACTCGCCAATTGGTCCAAAGAATATTTCCTTGTCTTTAAAAGGAACATTGGCTCCACAGGAAATTACCTCCAACCCATTGGCTATCATCCTTTCTGCCTGACCTTGCTCTACTAATCTGGAAGCTGCTGCGGGGATGAAAATATCTGCAGGAATGTCCCATATTTTTTCATTCACTTCTGCAAATGGAAAAGCTTCCTTCGAAACCAGAGAATTCCCCTCCTTATCGTGAAAAAGCTTTTTAATAGCACCTAAGTTGAAGCCATCCATATTGATCAAACCGTGGTCTTTGTCGATTATCCCAACTATTTTCACTCCATAATTGGCCAGATATAATGCTGCCGCTGCACCTACATTTCCCCAACCCTGGATGATGGCTCTTTTTTCTGAAAGATTTCCTCCCCACAAATTATAATAATGTTTTACAGATTCAGCTACACCATAGCCTGTAATCATATCAGCCACAGTATACTTTTTACCAGTATCAGGCACAAAGGCTCTATCTTCCAAAATCTTAGAAACCCCCATTCTTAGCCTGCCTATCATGTGAATTTGACGGGGCAGGGTAGCATTGAAATGACCATGTACAATTCCTTCCTGGGGATGCCATAAACCATAATCTTCGGTGATGGGAATTACGTCTTCTATTTCATCCACATTCATATCTCCTCCAGTTCCGTAGTAATTTTTGAGCAATGGAATAACTGCTTTGTACCATCTTTCCAAAACACCTTTTCTTCGGGGGTCCTTGGGATCGAAGTCAATTCCGGACTTTGCTCCTCCAATGGCCGGACCTGAAACTGTAAATTTCACCTCCATAGTTTTGGCTAAAGATTCTACTTCTCTTTTATCCAGTCCTGGACGCATTCTAGTTCCCCCTCCTGCAGCCCCACCTCTAAGGGAATTGATCACTACCCAGCCTTTGGCTTCTGTTTCTCTATCATGCCATTCGAATACAATTTCTGGTGGTGTATGCTCAAATTTGTTTAATAAACTCTTCATATATTGGTAATTTTATTTTATTGGTCTTGGTATTTAAATATTGCAAATTTAATTGTTTTGACAACCATTTTTAAATCAATTGAACAAGGTAAAAGGACTTATTAAATAATGAATTAAAAATAACCAAACCCAATAAATATGTCCTTTTTTTCCACTTTAAAGAAATGATATTCTAAATACCAATGTAATTTTCAGCTGTTCTGGGAACATTTTTTTGTTTAAAAGTATTCATTACAATTCTTCATTAATCAAAATTTTAAACAGCCTCTTAGTTTATTTGGGAAATTGCCCTTAAAATTGAGGGGATTTTTTGAGTGCCTTAACTATGCTGATCTTACAATTTAACAGATTACTTTTATTATTTACCCTAACTTACTATTTAGGTTTAGTGTCTTTGCTTGCTCAAAGTAATAATGAAAAGCCGGTGATCAGTGAGTTGATTATGAAAATCGGAGAGAAACGGTATGCTTTGGGTAATAATCTTATCTCCTACAATGGCGATAAATATCTTGCTTTTGAATATACTGAAGGGGATGAAGTGGTGGAGGTAAAAATGTATTTGTATGCAGTAAATAATGTAAAAAGTCTTGAATTAGTTAAATCAAATGATTACGCTGTTGTTGATTCCCTCCTCAATTTCAATGATCAGTATTATGCTTTTAAGATAAAATTTAATAACCTTTCCCAAAGCGATTACCTGAATTTCACCTTCAAAGTATTTAATGAAGATGGAGATGAATATTACCAAAGAATTAACCTTTTTCCCTTTACTCAAACAGCTGTAACTTTTATCCCTCAGGGCGAAGAGCTTTATGTTGGTGAGGTAAAAACATTTGAATTACTCACCAATAATATTCAAAATATCAATACCAAAGCCATTCTTACCGAAGGCGAAGAAATCAATTATTGGCTGTCCCAAAGAGGCGGTAAATTAATGCTGCATGTCATCCCAAGTGAACCTGGGAAAAAGACTTTAAATCTCAAAATCAGAGTTTTAAAACCATTTTTGAATGAAGATGGTGAACCCACCTATGAGCTACCTGTAATCACAAGGAAGTTTACCATTAAAGAAAGCCGTCTTACTTTTCTAGATCTGGATAATAATGATATCATTCTTGATGAAAATACTCAACTAACAGGAATTGAGATTCAGATTGAAAATAATCCAAAACTTAAACTGGGGAAAACCTACCGAATAGAAGCTCAGGAAGAACGGGGAGGAGCACTTGTTGCTGAAATATTTACGAGAAGCTCTCTGAGTAATAACCGTGTGCTCTGCTGGCTTAGAGTATATGCTTATCACCGAATTGGAGATGGATACCTTTACATAAAAGATGGTGATGAGGCACAGTTTATCACCAATTTTAGAATCGGACACAAAACCAAAATCACCAAAGTAAGCATTTTAAGAAGTGGAGAAGAATGGACTGATAATCTTAGTATTTATCCAGGAGAACTGATTGATGTAAGGGTGGAAGGAGTTGCTCTTGACAAAGCAAATTTGCGATTTGCCGGGCTTTACAAATTGCTCACAGATTCCGCACAAAGTAATGATCATAGGCAGGTTTTTACCCTTTCAATTCCTATAACTATTTCCAAAAGAAGGATATATTTAACGGATCATGGAGAGCAAACACCATTCTCATTGGTAGTGAAGGAATTTCAAAAACCTATGCCACTAGATTTTGTAAAAATTAATTATGGGGAGGGAGCACGGCCAATTACAGAATTTGATGGTCCGGTTTTATATAACAAAAATATTCAGGATGTCATCATTTCCTTTGATGCCAGTTTACTAGACCGGGCAGAAAAACTTCATGGTAAGCAATACTTGTCAATAGATATTCAGGTGACTGGAAACAGACGAGAACTTATCGATTTGAAAACTATAAATGATGTAGTTATCTGCCCAGCAGAAACCTCCTACCGTTTTCCTTTTTATGCTAAAAATGATTGTAATCGGGAAAATATTACCCTCAATAATTATATCAGAAGGAAAACCCATGAATTGTACGAATGGTCTAAAATAGAACTTACCGTAAGACACAGAAAAGATAAATACAGTGACCAAGGATATATACAAAAATTTGAATTAATTCTGGCCAGAAGATCCAGTTTCGACATTGATATATCATTTCCAGCAGGTTTATTGATTCAGAAAGCGGGAGAAGAGGATATTGGTTCTTTTAGTGGGATTAGTATTGCAGCAATTGCCCAGTTTAAATTTTACAAACCCAAAAGTATAGCGCAATTAAGACCATATAGAATTGGTGCAGGATTCCTTGCCATCAATTCCTTTAACTTTAATGATGATGCTGATAGAGACCTAGCTCTGGTAGTTTTGGGATCAGTTTACCCCATTAAAAGAGAAGATAGTAAGTTGAATTTTCCACTACATGTAGGAGCAGGCTTTCTAATGGGTGATCAGAAATGGTTTTATCTGGTTGGTCCGGGAATTAAGATTCGGTTTTAAGTACTACTAATCAATCTCCTGAAACTGAATACCTCCTTGTTCCAGCTGTTCTTTTATCACTTTCCCTTCAGCATAAGTTACATTCCCGGCAATTTTTAGTACTACAGGAACATCGGGAATTCTATTTTCCAATTGACTAATCAAGCTATCCGTCTCTTCTCCATTAATTTTCACAATTAACAGTGCATCTTTTTTCATTACATCAATTTTGTAAAGCTTAGGTACTTGAATTTTCTGCACTATTGTATCTTCCTGAATTTCGGTAACAGAATCAATAATCTCAAGCTCAGAATCTTTGAATGGAACAACTGAATCTACAGGTTCTTCAACATTTTTTGGTGCCGCATTTTCAATAATGGAATCAATTTTTTCAAAAGTAGAATCCTGTTTTAGGTTGGAAATTGCTTCATCCAGCGTCCCAGGGCCACTTGTTTTGTTAAGTAACAAATAAGCTATAATTACAGCCAGAATAATGAAAGTAAACGGTAGTCCTTTTTTTCGCATGAGTTAAAAAAATTTAAACATTTAGCCTGTTTTTCAAAGATCAATAAAAAAACAAAAAGCCCTGATTAATTAAAAACCAGGGCTCATTTTAATATTAATAAAAACGCTACTACCTCAACAGCGTTTCACTTCTATCTGGGCCAAATGAGATGATTTTTATTGGTACTTCTAGTTCTTCTTCTAGAAAAACAATATAGTCTTTTAATGGTTTAGGAAGGTTTTCCTCACTCAATTGCTCCGGAAGTTCACCCCAACCTTTAAAACTCGTTAAAACGGGTTTTACCTCTGATTTATCCAAGTCATAAGGGAACTCGTCTGTTTTTGTGCCATCAGGCAACTCATAATGCGTGCAAGCCTGAATTTCCTCAAAAGAATTCAAAACATCAGCTTTCATCATAAATAATTGCGTCACGCCATTTACCATAATCGCATATTTCAATGCAGGTAAATCTATCCATCCACATCTTCTTGGCCGACCAGTGGTTGCGCCAAACTCATGTCCTTCTTTTCTTAGCTTCTCCCCTGTTTCGTCAAACAACTCCGTAGGAAATGGACCTGAACCTACTCTGGTACAGTACGCCTTAAAAATACCAAATACTTCTTTGATTTTATTTGGGGCAATTCCTAAACCTGAACAAGCACCTGCACTGGTGGTATTAGAACTTGTTACAAACGGATACGAACCAAAATCAACATCTAAAAGTGAACCCTGAGCTCCTTCCGCAACAATTTTTTTATTCTCTTTTACCGCCTTATTAATAAAAGCTTCACTATCAATGATATTAAGATTTCTGGCAAACTCAATAGCATTAAAAAAATCTTTCTCCAATGGTTCCAAATCATAATCAAACTCCAGTCTTTTTAGAATTGCCTTATGATTATCAACCAAAACCTGATATTTTTCATTGAAATTAGCATCAAGAATATCACCCATTCTCAGTCCAAGTCTTCCAATTTTATCCTGATAAACCGGTCCAATGCCTTTTAAAGTAGAGCCTATTTTCTTATCTCCTTTTTGTTTCTCTAAAGCAGCATCCAAAAGTCTGTGGGTTGGTATAATGATATGCGCTTTCTTAGAAATAAAAAGGTTTTTGTTAACCTTGTGTCCGTATTTCTCAATTTCAAGTATTTCTCTTTTCAAGATTACGGGATCCAACACTACACCATTTCCAATAATATTGGTTATTGCATCATGGTAAATTCCTGAAGGTATTTGATGAAGTACGTGTTTCCGTCCTTCAAATTCCAGGGTGTGTCCTGCGTTTGGTCCTCCCTGAAATCGGGCTACAACATCATATTTTGGCGCCAGGTAATCTACTATTTTCCCTTTCCCTTCATCTCCCCACTGTAATCCTAATAAAATATCCATCTATCCTAATTTTTTGCTGGTGTAATGGGTGTATAAATTTATCCGTAAATTCGATCTGGAATTGGCGGTGAAAGCCTGAAATTTACTTTAATGAAGCGCCCTGGTTACACTAATCCTTTTTATTTTTTGAATGAATAAACTCGAATGCCAATTCCTTTGATTCTGCAATATTACAAATCAATTTTAATTTAGTAATGGAAAATAATTTTTGAACGTGATATGAAGGGTGGGCAATGACAAAATTCCCATTGATTTCGGTAAATTTATTATGCATTCTGATCAGATAACTCAACCCAGTGCTGTTCATATGTTTCACCCCTTCGATATCCAAAATACAATCGGTTATCTCCAAGGAAGAATAATTTTCTACCAATTTTAATAAATCCATTTCATCACTTCCTCCCAGAAGGTCTCCTTTTACGGAAATCATCAAAATATCATCATATATGTAATGAGTATATTCCACAGTTCAAATTATTTAAGTCCTAGGACTATTTTAATTGAGAATTATTTTACTACAACTGAGTTTTGGGGCAACTTTTGTGACAATTATTGCTTCCCTAGTACTTATTGAAGAAGTTTTTATTTGTGTTTTTAAAGCTTCTCAATTTTACTACTAAAATACCTTTTTGATTTAACTATTCCAGATTTCCCAAGATTTTTCAGCTTGTAAAACTAACATTTCCAAACCATTTTTCACGTTTGCCCCTTTCTCCTTTCCTTTTTTCATAAACATTGTTTCTTCCGGATTATAAACCAGGTCATATAGGAAGTAACTGTCATCCATTTCCTGATAAGGAATATCCGGAGAAGCGTCCAGATTTGGGCTCATTCCTAAAGGAGTGGTATTAATAATTAATTTGTAATCATTAAATACCTCAGGAGTTAAATCTTTATAGGAATAACATTTCACATGTTCCTTTTCTCTCACTTTATCAGCCGAACGGGAAACATAGGCAAAATCTATATTTAAATCTTTCAAAACTGTTTTAACAGCTAGGGAAGCTCCACCATACCCTAAAATTAATGCCTTTAATTTGATATCATCAGTATACCTTATAAAATTTTTCAGGGATTCCATGAAGCCATAATAATCTGAATTATATCCCTTTAGTTTTCCAAACTCTCCAACTTTCAATACATTCACTGCTCCAATTTTCCTTGCAGAATGATCTATATCATCCAGAAATTGTAGGACTTCCTTTTTATAGGGAATGGTTACATTAATTCCTTTAAGTTCAGGGTTTTGCAGTAATATTTGAGGTAGTTTACTTACTTCTGGTATTTCGTAAAGGTCATAAATACAACCTTCTATTTTTTCCTTTTCGAATTTCTCAGCAAAATATTTTTTGGAGAAAGAATGGGACAATGGAAATCCTATTAAGCCAAATTTTTTCATTTGTATAGATTTTCGGAATCAAAAATCAAGACAGGTTTCAGTACTTTTGATTCCTATCCATTTTAAATAGGTGGCAACTATCAGAAAATGGATGGAAAAATCCAAATATATCAACAAGAAAGGTAATCGGGGGATCAAAATTAACTTTTTGAGAATGATGTATAGTTTAAGAAAATTTGAAAAGAATATCCCGGCTAAAAAGGAAATAAATCAGAAAAAAGGTTGAAGTATTTTGTTTACAATCTATTTATTTCATCCATGTTTCCATGTATTTCTATATATTCTACAATTCAGACTTTATTCAGAACCTGTTTTGTTAACCTCAATTTATTAGGACTATCCAACTAAAATTTCATACAAATCTGACTTTAGGTATTTGTTAGCCATTTCCATAATATCCTGCGCAGTCACTTCATTTATATTTTTGATATAATTATCATAATAATCACCTGAAAGTTTACTGTAATAAAGGGTTTTATTAAGTTCGGCAATAGAGAAAGGTGTATTAATCAATTTTATATGGCTTCCTGACAAATAGTTTTTAACCAGATTTAATTCTTCTTCAGACACCGACTGATCACAAAGAATTTTTATTTCTTTATTGATTTCTTCTAAAGCAATGTCTTTTTTATCTTTTTTCACATCTGTTCCAATCACAAAATAACTTGCATTGTGAAGGAAAACCATATTAGAATGAATTCCGTAGGTAAGTCCTTTTTCTTCCCTGATATTTTTCATCAAACGAGAACCAAAATACCCACCTAAAATCTCATTCATAACTTCAAATTTTAGCGCATCAGGATGTTTCTTTGAGATTATTCTCTTCCCCAAACGAATAGAGGTTTGAACAGCATCTGGTTTTTCTTCATAGTAATTAAACTCATCAACCTCTGATTCTTCAGGTAATTTAGGAGTGCCTAAAGGCTTAATTACCGGAATTTTTCCTAATTCTTTATTAATCTGTTTCAAATGAACTTCATCCACCTGTCCTGATAGAAAGATTTCAAATGGGCATCCATTCATTTTTTCATCAAAATAAGATTTTACGTCTGAAAGCTGGATCCTTTCCACCATTTCCGTGTTGGTTGGATAGCCATACGGATGAGTTTCTCCAAAAATGGTTTCTTTTAATTTAGCACTTGCCAGGTAATTATTTTTTTGCAGGTTTATACTTAACTGCTGGATAAATCTTTCCTTCAAACCCTTAAATTCATTTTCGGGAAAAGTGGCAGTAGTGATTAATTCATTTATCAAAGGGAGTAATTTCTCCAAATGATGATTTAGACAAAACACCTCTACCCCAACCAAATCATAACCAGAGGAAATTTCCAGAAATGCTCCTAGTTCATCAAACTTTTGACTGATCTGCCTTGAAGAATGCAGCAAACTACCTTCAGGAATCATCTTGGCAGTTAGAAATGAAGTCCCTTTAATATTTTCATGCCATCGCCCTGCTTTAAAGTAAATCTGAATATTAAGTACTGACTGTCTTCCGGCATTAACTACATGTACTTTCGCCTGGTTATCAAGTTCTACAGATTTTGATTTTATTAATTTAAAATCCTGAATTGGGAAAAATGATGGTGGCTTTAATCTATATAGCATTCTGCACAAAAAATATTAACCCTGGTTAAAAAATTCCTACTATTTTACTCCAAAAAAGGAGAAAAACCTAATTTGGAATAAGAGGTAAATTTCAAAAATAACCGATGCTAAAAAAAAGCCCTGGAATATTAGATCTGCAACGAATTACAGCCTATTATTTCAGGACAATAAATATGGTTTAAGCAACTAGATGTCTACAATTTTGCCTCTTCTTTTTTACCATCCATGTTGAAAGATAGTGTAAATCTCATAGTATCGGTAAGTGGGTGATTCTGTTGTTTTGATATTAGATAAGAGAAATCAATTCCAAAAACCTGATATCTTAGTCCAACACCTACTGTGAAATATTGTCTGTTTCCTTTTGTTCTTGCTTCATGGAAATAACCTCCTCTAAGCGCTACTAAATCATTATACCAATATTCCAAGCCTGTTCCAAACATTAATTCCTGAAATTCTTCCTTTGCACCACCTGGAGCATCTGCAAAAGAAATAAACATACCTGCTAACATTCCTTTATCAGAAGAATCTTTTCCTCTAACTACTACTAGATTTCCATTTTCATCTTCGCCATACTCAGGAGGAGTTGGAACTAAAAGTTTATTGATATCGAATGCAAAAGTCAATTTATTATATGGATCAAACTCGGTAGTTAAAGCTGTTCCAATTCTTAAGTTGGTTGGGATAAAATCTTTATTATTATCACTTGTGTAAGTGATTTTCGGGCCAATATTAGAAATATTTGCACCAAATGATAATTTGGAATCGTATCCTTTGATAGCTAAATCAGTAGTGTAATACCCAGAAATATCAGCAGCAAGTGAGTTCGCAGGTTTTGCATCTGTATTTGACTGACCGTTGCTAAAGTTTCCAGACAAATTAGAATATATATACCTCATTGTAACTCCCATTCCAAATTTCTGAGAAAGTTTCATGGCATAAGTCGCATCAAATGAAAACTCTCTAGGATTAAAATCGGCAATAATATTTCTATTGATGTCAGTAAATTGCATACTACCTAAATCAAAATATCGCATAGATGCAGCAAATGTAGAATTAGCATTTATTCTTTTATAACCAGAAAGATAATACAGATTCATATCTCCAACTATCTTCTGTAGCCAAGGGGTAACTGAAAATGAGGCACCCATATCTTTCTCTACAAATGCCAGTTTCGATGGATTCCAAAACACTGCATTTGCATCTGGAGAAGTAGCAACACCTGCATCTCCCATACCAGATCCCCTTGAATCAGGACCAATATTAAGGAATGGAACAGCGGTAATAATAGGGTTACTATCTTCTACCTGCCCACCAACATTTTTACTATCAATTTGTGAGAATAAGGAGGTAGAGACAAAAAAAGATGATAATAGGAGTAAAAAACTAAATTTCTTCAACATGATTTGTAACTTTTATTGTAGTATGACAACTATTTCCATTTAATTACCAATGAAAAACTAACAAATTATTCTTTTTTTCTAAAAATAGGATAATAACAATTTCAAATTAGATTTTAATAAGTTTTTCCTAGTAGTAATAAGTAGAGTTTATATCATACACAATAAAATGATTTAACATGAAAAATTAATCTGTAATTACAAATCTACCAGCTTTTGAGGAAAAAGTCCCATCTTTTGGAAGGTAAATATACAATTTATAAAAATATATTCCACTTTTAAAATTGTCATTAATGTCCTCGGAACGATCCCATTGAATATTATTAACATCCTCAGTGGCGAACGGAATTTCCTGTTGCAATTCTTTTACCAATTTTCCATTTTGGTCGTAAATAAATATTGTCACATCCATCTCTTCTCCCTGTCTATTGTGAGAAAAGCTAAATTCGGTAACCTCATTAAATGGATTTGGGTAATTTCTTACCTCACTTAAAATAACCTCTTTTTGAGCAGTTACATAAAATGATATCTCCGATTCCGATGAATTATTATGAGTATCCCATGCTTTTAACCTCAATATATGATCACCAGGTTCAACATTATTTAACGGAAAATTAATTTTGCCATTTTTGTAATCATCCATCACCGCCTGATAATAATTATTCAAAACAAATCTGGTATCATTATCCAAAGTCAGTTCAATATCATGACCAGGACTTATTCCTGAAGTATTTATACCATTTTCATCAAATAATTTCACTATTAGTTCTGAATCAGTATTTACCTTCCCTCCGCTTTCAAAACTTTCATCGTCTAAATAAAGCTGTAATTCTGGTGGAGTATTATCCAGATCAAAAGCCAATTCACTTCCTCCAATCACCAGGTTACTTTCATGTCCTGAAGCATCTCTTAATTCTGTGGTATGCTTTGCATAAAAGCTGATTTTACCAAAATCAAACTGATATGAAATGTCTTTAGGTACGACAAATGAAAATTCGAACTTGCCATCAACCACCGAAGCTTCTCCTCTAAAGATCACATCCTCAAATGTTTGGTAATTCATTTTGGTTTGGGGACCATCCTCTCCTAAAGTTGTTTTTGTTCTTTTCTTATCGAACACTTTTACAAATAGAGTCCCATTAAAATCCTGTGACAATACATCATTATAATTCCTGATTTCCCCAGAAATTTTTACGGTAGAAAGAGCCTTAATTGTGTCACTTTCTGTCAGTTCAATATCATTAATTTTGTTGACAACTACATTTTCTGTGGAATAAGAAAGTTGCATGGAAGGATCACCCAATAAGGTAAAGTTTCTATTATTAACCCCACTGATACTATTATTTTTAGTCACTTTAATAATATCTCCCAAGCTGGCTTTTCTACCATTATAAGGTTCAAAAACTGTATTAAAAAAGGCCTGATTTACGGTAAAGTTGGTGTTGGAGAATACAGGACGTGTAGTGGTAAGGAGACCTATCGCTCCGCCCTTTGGGTTCAATACAGCATCTTCTGCTCCACACTTGGTAAGGGGACTATCAAAACGACCAAACTCACAAGTTGCAGTTACAAACAAGGGCATCATGGTGAAATTATTCCAATCTATTATTTGGCTTCTTGATAAGATTTTCTTTTTTGACCATCCATTTTCCGAACCATGCCCTGTAAAGTTTATAATCAACGTTCCTTTATCCACATATTCATTAATTTTTTCTCTAACAATAGGAGAAATCCGCTCACTATTCAATGTAGAATTTATTTGAGGGTAATCATCAATAAATAAGCGGTTCACATCAAACTGTTGATATTTACTTTCAACTAATCGAGCAAGCCTGTCTGCATGAATCTGGTGTGTATTATTATCGCCATCATCGGCTACAAACACAATCTCCTTTTTCCAATTTCCTATTACCTGTCCTGTAGAATAATGAATAAGCTTATCAACTACTTTTGCAGCCTCCGAAATATAACCAATCGGTAAACGACCAATTCCTAGTTCCAAATCATGGACCACGTCATTCGATTCTTCCGACCAATCTCCTTCATCCTCATCCATAAATCCATAAAAATCATCAGAAGAATAACTGTAAATAGGATGCAGAGGCTTGTCAGATTCATAAACGGGAACAAAGTTTGTATTTCTGGTTGGGCTGGCCGTTTTTTCCATCTTATCCTTGTAATCAAAGGATCCATCGCCAAATAATAAAACATACCTCAAGCCTGATTCCGAATCACTATTTCTAAGATAAAGCATCCGGATAAAATCTCTTATTGCTGAAATATCCTGTTTCCCAGAGGAAAATTCATTATAAATTTGATCCGGAGTAACTACCTCCACAGTAAGTCCATCATGGTTTCTTCTAAAATCGGCCAACCTTTTTGCTTCCTCCTCAAATTTTGAAAAAGAAATGATAACTAAATTTGGAGTAGTTAAACCATGAAGATTCTGGTTATTTATTTTCCCAATACTAATTGGATTTGGGAAGTCTGATCCTGAAAAAGCGATGAATTCCTTTAAGTCTTTCGTTTCAGTACTAAAAATTACATCATTACCAGATATGGAAAAAAGTTGATTTTTTGGTTTTACCGGATTTGATATATCCCAAAGAACAGTATTTTCTCCAGCATTTTTTATTCTGAATGTGGCTTGATCCACCATAAGACTTCCAAAAGATCGGAATTGAACCTGATTATTATAAAGTTTTAATTCCCGTTTAAAATTGATTCCAAAATAATCAAGATAACCAACATGCTTTACGGAGTTTCCAGTTTTGTTGTAAGTCAACTTTGCTTTAAACCCATTTTCCAAATTCAGTTTATCTTCTGGAATAGCTTCCTGAACATTATTTATTCTTCCTTTTATACCATATAATGTTTCTGCTGTAGCAGCAATATTCACATCTGGAAGATTAAAACCATTTAAAGCCAAAGAGAAAGAACTGGCAGAAGGAGAGGTGGACATTAATGAAGAGGAAACTTTTACGGGATATTGTTTTAAAGCTCCTTCAAGTTGAAAATCGAATTCCATTTCGTTAACAAAATCGAATTTTTCCCCAAACCATCTTTTCCCAGCTTTTATAATATTATAGGTTTCTGCTTCATGGTACACATAATCATCAAATGATGATAACTCTATATCTCCATTTCCCAAATCAGCAATATCACTGAGATTTATAGCTTTTGTATCAGCAATTTCAATAAAATAGAAATTGGTATCGGCATAGATATTTTTTTGATGGGAAATTTGATTGTTCAGTGTATCAAATAAAATTTTGTCAGAACACTCGGCATAAAAAAGAATATAATCACCATTTTGGAAGTTGCCATCTCCTGCTCCATTTTTTAGGGTCGGGTTTTCCACCAGATCATCATATCGAAAACTAGCATTGGCTTGTGCTAACATTCCCCCTCCGTTACCATATATTTTCACATTTTCTGGATCGATAGAATTGGCATTTACGCCAAGATTATTCAAAAACGCAGCATCAATTTTATAAATTCCATTTTCGGTAATACCAATTTTGTATATTGATCCTTCAGCCAAAATCGATGTATTG
>JAHQVQ010000287.1 GCA_019634305.1 Flammeovirgaceae bacterium
AAACCGTATGATATGCATGAGGTGATTACGGGTATTATAGATGAAGATTCCTTTTATGAGATTCACAAAGACTATGCAGAAAATATCATTGTTGGTTTTGCTATATTAGGGGGTCGTAGTATAGGAATTGTGGCCAATCAACCTATGTTTCTTGCAGGAGTATTGGATGTAAATAGTTCTAAAAAAGCGGCGCGTTTTACGCGTTTCTGTGATTGCTTCAACATCCCATTATTGGTCTTGGTAGATGTACCAGGGTTTTTACCCGGTACTGATCAAGAATGGAATGGAATTATTGTACACGGTGCCAAATTGTTATATGCACTTAGTGAAGCCACTGTACCCAAAGTAACAGTTATTACTCGTAAAGCCTATGGTGGCGCTTATGATGTGATGAATTCAAAACATATCGGTGCAGATCTAAATTATGCATGGCCCTCTGCAGAAATTGCAGTAATGGGCGCCAAAGGTGCGGCTGAAATCATCTTTAAAAGGGAAATTGCCTCAGCGGATGATCCTGAAGCTAAATTGCAGGAGAAAGTAGATGACTATACGGAAACTTTTGCCAATCCTTACCGGGCAGCCAACAGGGGATTTATTGATGAAGTGATTGAGCCGGAGAATACAAGATTAAAGTTAATCAGGGCTTTTAAAATGCTGGAAAATAAAGTGGATAAATTGCCAAAGAAAAAACATGGGAATATTCCGCTTTAGGGTATTATGAATATTAAAATTAAATAACCTGGAGATCGGAAAGTTTCAAAATTTCCATTATTAAAAGGCTTAAGTAAACGCTTCGCTTAATACTTAAGCCAGGGAAGGAAATGTTCGGAAACTATTTGAATACACTAATGTGAAGGAAGATCTTCATTTCAGCTATTTTTGTCCCGTAGTATAAAAATTAAACATGCTCTTACTAAATTTGCCCAATGCAACCACCATTCAAAATATATAATACTTTAACCCGAAAGAAAGAGGTTTTCAAACCTATTAATCCACCATTGGTGGGAATGTATGTTTGTGGCCCTACTGTATATAATTATGTTCATCTTGGTAATGTGAGAACTTTTACTGGATTTGATGTGCTTTACCGCTACTTATTGCATTTGGACTATAAAGTCCGGTATGTGAGAAATATTACAGATGTTGGTCACCTGGTAGGTGATGCCGATGAAGGAGAAGATAAAATCGGCAAGAAAGCCAAGCTGGATAACCTGGAACCCATGGAAGTGGTGCAAATGTACACCAACGATTTCCATGATGTGATGAGCATTCTGAACAATAAAGCACCAAGTATTGAGCCTTCTGCAACCGGTCATATGATTGAACAAATCCAGATGATTGAAAATTTACTAGCCAAGGGATTTGCATATGAAACCAATGGGTCGGTTTATTTTGATGTGCGGAAATATAGTGAGAGCCATGAGTATGGTAAACTTTCAGGAAGAAATATAGATGAACTTTTATCCGGACAACGAAAATTGGATGGTCAGGATGAAAAAAGAGAAAATATAGATTTTGCTTTGTGGAAAAAGGCAACCAAAGGACATATTATGCGCTGGCCTTCTCCGTGGAGTGAAGGTTTTCCCGGTTGGCATTTGGAATGCTCGGTAATGGGACAAAAATACCTTGGGAAAACATTTGATATACATGGCGGGGGAATGGACCTCAAATTTCCTCACCACGAATGTGAAGTCGCACAGGGAACCGCCTGTAATGACGTTGAGCCAGTAAATTACTGGATGCATGCCAATATGCTCACGGTAAACGGACAGAAAATGAGTAAATCACTCAATAATTCTATCCTGCCCAATGAACTGTTTACTGGAAACA
Organism: Flammeovirgaceae bacterium; assembly: GCA_019634305.1. Classification (GTDB taxonomy): domain Bacteria; phylum Bacteroidota; class Bacteroidia; order Cytophagales; family Flammeovirgaceae; genus Flexithrix. Next base: position 1,831 of record JAHQVQ010000287.1, read on the forward strand.
ATCCACTTTTGGATCAGGCATATAGCCCAATGACTTTGCGATTTGCTTTTATGCAGGCACATTACAGAAGTACCATGGATATTTCCAATGAAGCACTAAAAGCAGCTTCCAAAGGATATAGAAAAATGATCAATGGCCTTAGACTAGTAAAGGGGTTTACCTATGTAGAGGACAGTGACATTGCTAAAGATGAAAAACAAAATAAGCAAATTCAATCTATAATTGATTCGGTTTATAGAGGAATGAATGATGACTTGAATACTGCTGTGGCTATTGCTGGATTGTTTAATTTGCTTAAAAAGATTAATGGCGTTCACCTGGGTCAAATCAAAATTCCTGCATTGGAAAAAGAAGTTTTTGACAAAATGGTAAATACCTATATCAGCTTTGTGGAAGATGTACTTGGATTTATTGAAGAAAAACCTCAGAATCTGGAAAGTGCCATAGAAATTGTACTTCAGGATTATAAAGAAGCGAAAGAAGCTAAAAATTACGACAAAGTTGACTTAATTCGTGGACAACTGAAGGTAATGGGCATTAGTGTAAAAGACATGAAAGACCGGATTGAGTGGGCTTACGATGAGCAGTAGAATTCCATTCCTTATTATATTGAAAAAGGGTAGAAATAAGTTAATTTATTTCTACCCTTTTCTTTTTAGGAGTTTCAGCAAAATTTTCTGGAAGAGGACTACTTAAAGAATACCTACCCTAAATCCCCTCCAGAGAGGAAAAAGTCTCCTTTGATAGAGTTTATCTAAGAGTGAAACACAAGTGCCTAACCCAACTCCCAAACTGAATCCAGGAAGTATTTCCTTTCATCAAAAAACTGATAACTCATTTTAAAGCCTGCCTTTTGGGCGATCTCCTTTAATTCTGAAACTGAATATTTTTGAGAAATTTCTGTGTGAATAGTTTCGTATGCTTCAAATTCTATTTTATTATTTAAGTCGGCCATTTCCACTACTTGGTTTTCAAGGCTAATCAAATAACTTTTGCAAGTTCCGGTTTGAGGATCGTAAATGGGGTAATGCTTAAATTTAGACAAATCGAAATTTGCCCCGAATTCTCTATTTATCCTTTCCAGCAAATTGAGATTGAAACTTTTGGTAATCCCTTTAGCATCATTATAGGCATCCAGGATAACTTTAGGATCTTTTTTCAGGTCAGTTCCTAAAAACAAAAAATCCTGTTTTCCTATTCTTGAACCAATCTCCTTTAAAAAACTGACTGCCTCTTCTTTTTTGAAATTCCCAATATTAGAGCCCAGAAAAAAGATAATATTCCGCACTTTTTCATCATTATCATGCAGATGTTCTAAGGCATGAAAGTAATCATTTCTGATACCACTCACTTTAAGTTTAGGAAAACGATTCTTAAGATCAAGCACCAATGTATTTAAAACATTTTTGGAAATATCAATGGGTAGATATTCAAAATCTGCCTTTTTATTCAGGAAGTATTCTAATAATACTTTGGTTTTTAATCCATCTCCTGCGCCAAATTCAATTATCCTGAATTTTTCCACACCACTGCTAAATAGCTCTAGTAATTCTGCTTTATGATTGGTAAAAATGTCATATTCGGCATTGGTGAGATAATATTCTTTCATGCTCATTATTTCCTGAAAGATTTTATCACCTTTTTTGTCATAGAAGTATTTTGACTGCAAAAATTTTGGTCTGGATGAAAGCCCATTTAATACATCCTGGGCAAAACTGTTGTCCATGGGTTTATAGATTTATTAAGTTAGTAATGATCTTGATTTAAGAGTTAAATTGAATTACAAATATTGAGCAAGCCGGATTCCCGAAAACTGCCATTGTTTGTCGGTCTGGAAAAAGTTTCTGTAAGAAGCCCTGATTTGAGGATAAGGAGTGGCACAGGAGCCACCTTTCAATACCATTTGGTTGATCATAAACTTCCCATTGTATTCCCCAAGCGCCCCTTTGTCTTGTTTATAATATGGATAAGGCAAATAGGAACTATTCGTCCATTCCCAGACTTCTCCGTAAAATTGAAAGTCATTTTTTGTTCTGGGAATTGGCGAATACTTTTCAGTTTCCAGTAAATTGGCATTCTGTGGAATTTCAGGAGAAAACAATTTGCAGGCAGTTTCCCACTCAAATTCTGTAGGTAATCGCATTTCCTTCCATCGGGCAAATGCATCTGCCTCAAAAAAACTCACATGAGTTACTGGAGCAGAAAGATCCACTTTTTGAAATCCACTGAGTGTATAATTGTGCCAACAGCCGTCCATCTTAAACCAATAAAGTGGAGCTTTCACCCTGTGTTTCTTCACCCATTCCCAACCTTCTGAAAGCCAAAACTGATATTGTTCATAACCTCCTGCCTCAATAAATTTCAGGAATTCTGCATTTGTTATAAGTCTGTCCATTATTCTGTAGGCATGAAGAAACGCTTTATGGTATCCTGTTTCATTATCATAATGAAATGCATCTCCTTTAAAACCAATTTCATAAACACCTTCCCCTATTTCAAGAAAATCCTCTCCAGTTGTATTCGGCATTGCCCCAAATTCTATATCCTGCTCTTTATATATAGGAAATAGCGGATTATTCCCCAGGATATATTTAATGTCTGTCACTAATAATTCCTGATGCTGCATTTCATGCTGAAGCCCGAGAATTACCCAATTCTGTATTTTTAATGCAATAGCTTCATCTACCAATAATTCCTGCATTTGTTCATCTACATACTTCCTATAGGTAATGATTTCTGAAAATGATGGTCTGGTGAGGTTTCCTCTATTGGTTCTAAGAATTCGTTCGCCCTGAGATTCATAATAACTATTGAAAATATAATTCCAGCTCTTGTTAAAATGCTTGTAATCTTTTTTAAATCTGGAAAGAATGAAATTTTCAAAAAACCAGGTCGAATGTCCGAGATGCCATTTGGGAGGACTTACGTCTACAATAGGCTGCACAACGGTGTCTTCTTCCCTTAGGGGACCACATAATGACACAGTTTTGTTTCTGGTGGCACTATATGAAGCTGCCAGATGAATAGTTTCAGTAATGATCACGGAGATGTTGAAGGATTTTTTTGAGTAATTTTTTTGTTCTAGGAATTTAACCTCAATACTCTCCTTTTGGTTCAAAGAAATTTTGCTTCTGAAGGGTGTATTCGTCTTCTTTGGGATTAAACAATTTTCAAAAGGTAATTTTTCCAGAATTTTCCTAACAAATAATGTAACGGAAAAAGGAAAATCTTAAAAAAAGGCAAAAAAATTAATTTTCCCCCAAAAAACTTACAGGAATGACTACCCTATTTTTCCTAATAAATATGGTTGAATTCCCAAATCGAGACAAAAATAAAAACAAGAACAACACTTAAAAAACTGATTACTAGATACTTAATCTATTTCTATTCATTTGGCTTGTATATTGAAACTATCAGGTAAAACGTAGTCATACAAACAAACTGTCACCTATGTATGGAAACTTTAAATAACAAGAGGAAAAATTTAACTATAATCACAAAATATAATCACATTTGTCCTGGCTTTGATCTTTATCAATATTCAGGATTCAGCAGTTCAAATAGAAGATAATACAACTGAAACTAAAACCCCAAATACATTACTTTCTACCGATCCTAATGAAGCTGGGGAAAATTTTGGGCATCCATTTTTATGGAGCCATATGACATCACAACTGAAACTATAGGAAGCTAAATTTTCTACGTAAGAAATGAAGCACCCATTTTTATTCTGAGAACAAACACAGAGTATTCATTTGAAATTTTGGATGAAAATTCTTTAAATATCTTATCAGAAAAAAGTGAAGTAAATACTGAATACGAAGAGGATGATACTTTTAGAATCACTCACAAAAAAAGGAAAAACTAAAGTTTGCTTTCAAAGCATATTTATACTTGAATTGTTGAGCAACACAAAATAACGAATAACAAAATCATACACAAGGTTACATTCTAACAAATATGACTGACTGTAAAATAGAAGATAAATTTACCTGAAACTTACCTACAATTAGAAGATAGATTAACTGAAACTTAAAAATAGAAGATAAACTAACTGAAACTATATTAAAACTAACTCGACTGTAAATTACTACCTATCTTAATGAGGCTTTGTAGATAATTTTTTAGCTGGCTTCATCTGTAAAATGGAAATGAAAATAACCATTTGAAGGATGTTAAGCCAATTTTTTTTTATTTTCTTTCCCAATCTTTTCCTAAATTTAATTTCCAAAAATCGATTTTCCAGTAGGGGGAAACCTGAGTAGTTTGTATTATAATCGAATTCGAAACTTCACCAAACTACTATTAACCCATGAGATACTTTCCTATTGCAATTTCCATTTTTCTAATATGGAGTTGCACCATTGAAGACCAACCTCCATTTAACAATTCCAATGATGGAAGAACAGCCTATGAACCAATGCTAATGACTCGGGTACAAATGGAAACCTCTATTAAAGTAATTTCACCAAGGGAGATCAACCGGCCTGGAAAAATCTATTTCAAAGATGGATTTATCTTCCTCAATGAAAAATATGAGGGCGTTCATGTGATTGACAACCGTAATCCTGCAGATCCGAAAAATGTAAAGTTTATTAAAATACCAGGATGCCTGGATATGGCTGTAAAAAACAACACCCTTTATGTTGACAATGCTGTTGATTTGGTTGCCATTGACCTTTCCTCTCAGGGTTTTATTGAGGTAAGCAGACAAAAGAATGTATTTCCGGAGCTCTTGCCACCAGATCAGATTGAGATGCCAATTGCTTTTACCGCAGAAAAAAGACCCGCTGACACCTACATAGTAAGCTGGAAAAAATTTGATTAACCAACCCAAAAACAATTAATCATGAAAAATATTTCTTATTTAATATTTCTAACATTAGTTCTTTGTGGCTGTGATTATTCTTCAAGCGATCAAAGCCTTAACCCTAATACATCTAAAACCGGTGTAGGAGGCTCTACCGCCAGGTTTGCCGTTTCAGGTGATGTTCTCTACACTGTTGATCACAATTCCCTCAATGTTTTTGATATTTCTGATGAACAAAAACCCAGAAAACTAAAGGATATCGGAATTCCTGCAACCGTGGAAACAATTTTTCCTAAAGGAAATATTCTTTTTATTGGCTCACAAAATGGTATGTTTATTTATGATATAAGTAATCCTATTAACCCCGACCAATTATCCATGTATGTGCATACGGTAAGTTGTGATCCTGTAGTGGCTGATGATCGATATGCCTATGTTACTTTGCGCTCACAAATTGGTTTTTGTGGAAGAAATGTAAATGAATTACAGGTTATCGATATTCAGGACCTGAATCATCCAACTCAAATTGCCTCATATCAAATGACAAGACCAAAAGGGTTAGGGATTAATAATACTACATTATTTGTTTGTGATGATGGACTTAAAATATTTGATGCATCAGATGTGCTTTACTTAAAAGAAACACACTATTTTAATATTGAAGCAGATGATGTAATCCCATTAGATGACAGATTATTGGTCACTGGGGAGGATGGGCTCTATCAATACAGATATGCAGATGGGAAATTAGATTTAATGAGTACTATTCCTATAGAAAGGATTTACAATTAAACCACCGATTGAATATCCCACAGGTAACTATTCATCTTCAGCTAAACATGAAATTTTATTTTTTACGATGCCTTATTTTTTCTATCCTGATAAATTTCCTTTCCAGTAATTCAGGTACTTGTCAGGAAACCAAAAATTATTTTTCTATATCATTTGCCCCTCAATACCTTTTAATTGAGGCCATTCGGATTGACCTGGAAAAGGAGATTAATGGAGGAAAAAATAGAATAGTGGTAGCACCCTATTTTTATTATGGCACTACTGATAAATATGCTGATCAACCAAACCTTAACAATTCGCTAATCAATAGTACCAATACCTATCAGGATGATGAAGTAAGTGGTTTAGGTTTAGAGTCACTTTATAAATTTATTATGGTTCCTCATGAGAATGCCAGCCCTTATCTTGCAGCAGGTTTAGGATATCATCATATAAGGTTGAAATATTTAGGAACTAATTGGGAGCCAGTTGAAAGAGATGGGTTAGAATACCTAGAACTTACAGAAGCAAATCAGGAGGAAATAATTAACAGGTTGGATATTATTGGGCTAATTGGTTATCGACAGTCTTTCCAAAATGGATTTTTATTTGATTTTTTTATGGGTCCTGTTCTAAAAAACAGCAACATCAAAAACACACATAATTTTGCAAGAGTACAGGATAATCCTCTTTACCATTATGGCTATAATGGTATAACCTTACGCATAGGTTTTTCCTTAGGTGTGAAATTTTAGTTTTTATCCTTTTAATTTGTGCATTCTACAATAATGATATTGAAGTTGTTAAAAGGGAATAATTAAAAAAATTCAATCACTATGAGAAGCAAAGTTTTAGGTGCTTTAATGTTATTATTAATTAGTTTTTCGGGATATTCCCAAAGTCCAATTGGAAAGGGAGGAAAACAAATAAACGTTGGTTTTGGTTTTTCCGGAATAGGTCTTCCGATTTATGGAGGAATGGATTTTGGAATACATGAGGACGTTACCGTAGGCTTTCTAATTGATTATAGAAATTACTATGAAGGATATAAAAATTCTAAATACAGGCACAACGTCTGGACTTTTTCTGGAAATGGAAATTATCACTTCAATACAGTTTTGGATATTCCTCAAGAATGGGATTTTTATGCCGGTTTAACTATTGGTTTTCAATCCTGGTCTTCACCGGACGGATATCCTGGAAGCTACAATTCTGGGCTAGGACTGGGCGGGCAAATTGGAGGAAGATACTACTTTAATGAAAAAATGGGAATTAATTTAGAAATCAATGGAGGAAGTATTACAACTGGCGGAAAGTTGGGTCTTTCAATAAAATTGTAGATATTCCGAATCTTATATTTTGTTAATTAAAAATCTATGCATTGTCAATTTATTCAATCCATAGATTTTTTTATTTTGGCTTAATTACAAAGAAATTTAAAATTCATTAGTCTTTGAAAAATACAAACAATAATACACCAGTATTAAAAGAAAACCTTGATTTTTATTATGAAAATGGTTTGATGGTTTTTACAGCACATTATCTAAAAAAAAGAGGATATTGTTGTAAAAATAGTTGTAGAAACTGCCCTTATGGGTATAAAAGAGACATTGAACAATAATTTTTTGTATTCACTTTTCACTGAGAAATAGCCCATAAACATTTGTTTTCAGTAACTAAGTACCAGTACTATTTTATATTGAGTACTTTTATCTCATTATCAAAAAGTTGTGGCACTTATTAAG
>JAHQVQ010000288.1 GCA_019634305.1 Flammeovirgaceae bacterium
AAGAATATAAAACCAAAAGAGTTGTCAATGCTAATTTTAAAAATGACCTTCACTCTTTTGTCTATTTTGACCCAATTTTACCACAATGGAATTATAAATTCCTAGCTGAAAATCGGGAAGTTATTTTTTGAGCATTACTAAGTCAAATTTCACTTTAATAAATTTTGCTTCTGCTTGAGGGATTAAGGTAGAAATAGCCTCATTTATAGCTTCTTTAATACCAAATTGTATTTTTGTGAATTTTAAGTCACCTGTTTGTGATCTGGCCCAATTCAGCAAATTATTCAACAAGTTTACGGTATTTTTAACAGAATCCTGAAGCTTTGAAATTATACCCTGTAGCCCAGCATCTTTAATGTTTTCATGAAGAAGAATAGAAAGAAGACCTTTGATAGAATTCAGTGGTCCTTTGATGTCATGACCAATTATCGAAAAGAATCTATCTTTTGTAGAATTGAGAGTAGATAATTCTTCGTTTTTATTGGAGATCTCATCTTGTGTTTTCTCAAGCAGTAAGTTTGCTTGTTGTATTTTATTATTGAATGACCTGTATTGATTTATTTGATGGGTAAGTAAGAGAACAAATACTATAAAACTGATATAAACACCTATTGCCACCCCACTAATTGAAGGTAATGATGAAGGTTCATTTTTAAATGCAGTACCTATAGTGAATTTCAAACCATAAAACTCAATATTAGAATAGATAAAAGATGAGGGATCTATATCATAATTTTTATAGTATTCAGGATCGGAATTCTGATTGTAGACCTTTGATCCATCATGAACGATTTCTCTGTCAAAATCATATTTTCCAGGTGAAACAAACTGGAATACATAATCTTTAGTTACTTGATCATCGTATATCGGTTGTATTATAGTTTTGAAATTGATTATAGGAGCAACATAACCTGTGGTGACTCCATTACGATTCACTCTGAAATTAATTGGAATTCCAACCCAACCTTCAAAAAGATTAATGGGATTGAAAATTCTTAAACTATCTGTTTTAAGGAGTTCATTTAGGCTTTTAATTTCCGTAGAATCTCTTAATTTTTTTACTGATTTACCCACTAGATTAGCCGGATCCATCTGAGTTTTACTAAAGCAATATTGGAATACATGAAGTGTATCAACATAGGAAACCACAATGGAATCCTGATAGCCAATATCATCAATTTGATTCCTTACAAATTTTTGTAGTAATTGATCAGAAGGCAATTTAGGTGACAGGTTCATGAATGATTTCATACCTGAGACCATGCCGGCAAACTTGCCTATAGAAATTGTTAATTTATTTATAGCTCTGTTATGTACACTTTGAAGCTTTAGTTGACGAGTATTGGCAAGTCTTTTATTATCATTTTTGACAATGGCATAGGCAACCAAAGTGCCAATTAGTATAATTAATATTGCTACAAGCCATTGATTTCTGTTCTGCATATATTGAGCCAAGGACTAGATTAGGTTTAAGGTGAAATTTTTAGTTACATATTGAAATTTTGGTTATTAGTTTGTAAAATGAGATTTAATCTGACTACTATACAAAAAGCGTAAAAAGTGCTAATAGTTATTAAATTTGAGTTGAACAAATTAAAAATGACCAGACCATAACACTTTTGTATAAAAATAAGGGAGTCTTATCAGAATATCGCATGAGTACCTTAAAAAATAGATTTTCCGCACCAAATTTTATAACCCTCTACCAGAAGGAATTGAAGCCATTTTTTGACAATTATCTTTGGACCTATAAAATAGAAATAGGCTCTAGCAATCTCAAAAATGAGTTTTAATATTTTGGTGCAGAAACCCTACTTAAAAAATGAATCTGGCAGATGAACATAAAACAAGGTTATTAATAGCATTGGTGGTGCTGGCTTATACCATACTAGTGTTGGAAGGATTGGATACCATTACTGCTAAATATAATAATTTCAAGAAATTCTGTCGCTACTTTTAAAAGGAAGTCATCAATATGATTTATGCCTACAGCAACCCTAAAGCCATTTTATATAGTGGTGAGAAAAGATAAGTACCAGTAGTATTTTATATTGAGTACTTTTATCTCATTATCAAAAAGTTGTGGCACTTATTAAGTATATTTAATTCTACACATCTATTTATATATAGAAAAAGCACTGACTATTGATAGCAATGACAGATTGGCTTTTATCATTCAATCCAATAGAGAAAATTTAGATAAATCTCTAACCATAGACAGATTTAGTGAAAAGGTTTATATGAGTGAATCAAGCTTCTTTAGGGTATTTAAAAATGAAATAGGCATTTCCCCAATAGACTTTATTAATAATGAGCAAATTAAATCGCCACCAGTCTTCTCAATAATCCTAACACAAGAATTAAGGAGGTTTACATGGAATGCGGTTTCAATAGTCTTTCCTAATTTACCAGACTTTTTAAGAGAAAAAAACAAGTTCCTCCAAAAGAATATCAACAGGAAATATTAAGGCAGGGATAGGTAATCCGATGACCAAATCTCCTATTATTTTTTAATCCTTGATCCATCTAAAATTTATATTAAAAGACATTTTTAATTAATAATATAATTTGTTTTTATTTTAAAAATCACTTTGTATATTACAAGTCAATAAGCTTTGTATTTATTTTTTATATTGAAAAAGTGCTTTTTTACAAATCAATACAAAAAATAATCACCTATTTTTTTTATAAACTACTGTTTCTAAATTCAAAATTCTCTATAATCTAACACAGAGATTAAATATTCTGTAATATTAGATTTGAGAGGGCATTTCATCTCCAACCCAATCAAATAATTAGTACTTAATTGGTTTGCAAAAACCTAATACGGGAAATGTTATCCTTTTTCCTCACAAAGAAGTTTTGCGCCAATATGGCGAAACCTGAAACTATATTTTTAACTAATAAAAGCCCAAATAAATGAAACATAATTATTTTAAAAACAACGCTTATTTCCTATTGGTGATGATGACTTTTTTAGCTTTCAGTGTGACGGCTCAAATCCAAATAGAAAATATACCTGAGAAAACATCATCAAAAATTTCATCCGCTTTATTAAATCTTCAAACATCTGCAAATTTAAGAAAAGGAGTATCTACCTCTAGTGCTGGTGGATTCGAAGTAATAGATCTATCCTTTACAATTGGTAATGATGTGGTAATTGAGGCTGTTGCCAATGAAGGAGATGCCTCAAAACTTTTAGCTGAATTAAAAAAAATGGGGCTGAAAAAAGGTTCCGCTTATGGAAGAATGGTATCAGGATTATTTCCAATCAATAAAATTGGAGACCTGGAACAAGTAACTTCTATGAAGTTTGCCCGCCCGGCTTATAAGCCTTCTACTAACAAAGGAGCTACAATTTCTCAGGGAGATGTGAGTTTACATTCTGACATAGCCCGATCTGCATTTGGAACAACTGGAGAAGGATTAAAAATTGGAGTCCTTTCCGATAGCTACAACAATCTTGGTGGAGAGGCCAATGGGATTAGTACAGGAGATCTACCTGTAGAAGGAGTCGAGGTTTTAAGTGATTTGCCAGATGGAGGATCCGATGAAGGAAGGGCAATGCTTGAAATTATTCATGATATAGCTCCTGGGGCTAGATTGGCTTTTCATACAGCATTCCTAGGACAACCAGAATTTGCCAATGGAATTGTAGCATTACAAGAAGCTGGCTGTGATATTATTGTGGATGATGTGGGATATTTTGCTGAACCTTTTTTTATGAATGGTGTAATTGCTCAAGCAGCTAATTATGTCAATAGAAAAGGAAGTCTTTACTTATCTTCTGCAGGAAATAGTAGTAGAGAATCTTATCAGAGTGGATTTATTAATTCTGGTATAGAGCCACTTGGGCCAGGTAATGGCTTCGCTCATGACTTTGGAGGAGGAGATATTTTTCAATCAATTACAGTTGGTCCTGGTGAATCTTTCGTGTTTTCCTTACAATGGGACGACCCTTTTGTATCTGCAAGTGGAATAGGTGCAGATACAGACCTAAATGCATTTATCTTGTCAGGAAATACTATTATAGCAGCTGCAGTTGATATTAATATCGATGGAGATCCTGTAGAGGTCACTGGGGTTACCAATCCTGGACTAACATCAGGAACTGTTGAATTGCTGATTGTAAAATTTGAAGGCCCTGATCCCAAACTAATTAAGTGGGTTAATTTATTTGATACTCCCGAAGTTGTTGAATATGATACAAAAAGCAGTACATGTGTGGGTCATTCTAATACTTATGGAGCCATTGCTGTAGGTGCCTCGGCCTGGTTTAACACTCCTGAATGGAATTCCAATGTCTCTGAACCTCTAATTAATAGTTTTTCATCCGTTGGTGGAACTCCTCTTTTATTTAAGGACAATGGAAGGCCTTTTAAAAGACCAATTGTTTTAAAAAAACCAGATATAACAGGTCCTGATGGGGGAAATACCACCTTCTTTGGAAATGATCTTCCATTTAACCCTCCATTTGCAGGGGAACCTGACGGATTTCCTAATTTCTTTGGAACTTCAGCATCTGCTCCTCATGTTGCTGCAGTGGCTGCGCTAATGCAAGAAGCCTCGGGAAATCAACTTAAGCTGAAGAACTTTAAAAGTATTTTCAGTAAGACCTCCATCGATATGGACGATCCTTTAACATCCAAATTTGATAAGAGATTTGATTATGCAACAGGATATGGTTTCCTTCAGGCAGATAAGGCTGTAGAAAGAGTTATCAAGAAAAATAGAAACAAACGTGCTGTCCGACCAGTATTAGAAGAAATTATTGCTGATGGTAATGGAAAATATAAGGCTATTTTTGGGTATAAAAATGAAAATAAGTCATTTGTAATTCTCCCGGTGGGTAAGAATAACAGGTTCTATCCTGTTACAGACGAAGGTCAGGTTTTTTCTTTTAAGCCTGGCAGACAATATGCGCAGTTTGAAGTGCTCCTTGAACCAGGTGAAACCATTGTCTGGAGCTTAAAAGGTCCTGATGGAAGGAGAAGAACTTCTACAGCAACAGCTCCAGGAGGCAAACCTGCATCAAGAATTGCTGCAAGTGATTTGGAAAATTTAAATGAGGAAAATAAGTTCATCGAAGATTTAGCTATCTTTCCAAATCCAACAAACGGACTGATCAATTTCAATGTAGTTGCCGAAACTGGTCAGGTTATAGAATTATCCGTAATAAATACTTTAGGTCAAAAAATTTTAAAATTAAATAGTGTTTCACATTTGGAAACCTCTTTTGACTTTGCTCCTCAGGGAAAAGGGTTATATATAGCACAATTTAGAATTGGAGATAAAATGCTCTTGAAAAAATTTGTTGTTGAGTAATTATTAATCAATAATATATAGGAAGAGGATGTCACTTTTGGCTTCCTCTTTTTTTTCAAACCAAAGAGTCGATTATAAAATCTAACCTTTGAAAACATCCTTTCAACTAAAAATTAAAAAATAATTTAACTTAAATATTAATATTGTTGCCAATTCATATGGCATATGATTTTTTTTGTAAAATAAAACGCATTCTACTAACAAGCTGGGTATTCAATCTGTATCAGTTATATTTTTTGGTAACTGAGTTACTACTTTCATTCTATTAAATAACCAAAAACTAAATCAAAAAATGACAACAATGAACAAATTAGCTGCAGAGTTTGTAGGAACAATGTGGCTAGTATTAGGAGGATGTGGAAGTGCAGTATTAGCAGCAGCCTTTCCTGAATTAGGAATAGGATTTTTGGGCGTATCTCTAGCTTTCGGGCTAAC
>JAHQVQ010000289.1 GCA_019634305.1 Flammeovirgaceae bacterium
CATGATCAAACAAATACTCATTCATGAAGCGGACATAACTTTGAAGTGCTTCTGGTTGAATAGAGTAATACTCATCCAGGTTGAAGGTGATCACATTCCTAAAACTTAACCCTTCTTCCTTATGCATTCTTACTAGCTCACCATAAACTCTTGTTGGTGAAGATCCTGTGGCAAGACCCAATACACATTTTTCACCTTTATTATTTTTCTTTTTGATTAATTCAGCAATTTCTCTAGCGATGGCTACTGAGGCTGAAACAGAATCTGCAAATACTTCTGTATGAATTCTTTCAAACTTTCTGTTTTCGACAGTGCCAATTTCTTTATGTTGTATTAAACTCATGGTAACAGTTAGAAAATTTAAGGTTTTTGATTAAAATTAAACTTCTTGTTCAGGTTTTTTACTAAAGAATCACATTGCAAAAAAAAATGAATAAATAGAAGGAAACCGAAGTTTCCTTCCAGATTGATAGTTAATAAATAGGGAAAAGCTTTAAGTAATTTTAATTTCATTAAATCAAATCTTTTCTCCCTGCTTTGTATCCTTTTAGTCCATAAAACACAAGATACAAATAACAAAATATAGGCACAATAAAAGAATTATGTACACCGATTGAGTCTGCTAAAAATCCTTGGATTGGTGGTATTAAAGCGGCTCCTAAAATGGCCATTACCAATAAAGAAGAACCCTGACTTTTATATTTTCCTAATCCTTCAATAGCTAATGTGAAAATATTTGACCACATGATAGAGTTGAAAAGTCCAATTCCAATTACCGACCAGAATGCAATACTTCCATCTGTTGAAAGTGTAATCACTAATAAAACAATATTTACAAGAGCAAAAACTGCCAGCGTTCTGCTTGCAATAGATTTTCCGAAAACAAATGCCAGTAAATTAATTGCCACAAAAATCAAGAATGGAGTAACTGTTGAAAATTCTAAAGTAAAACCACTTTTAAAGTAGGCCGCAAAATAAATAATTCCAAAAGCTGCTATAGAGACAAGTGCCATTAGCCCTAGCTTTCTACCATCATTGGCCATTTTGCTAAGGGAAATTGCTCCTAAAAATCTTCCTATCATTGCACCTCCCCAATAAAAGGCAAGGAAAATATCTCCTTCAGATTTATCAAGTCCCATAATCTCTTCTAATCCGAAGAAGTTAATTAAAATACTTCCAATGGTCACTTCTCCTCCTACATAGCAAAAAATAGCCAACATACCGAAAATTAAATGAGGGTATTTAAGAGCCCCAGCACCTTTTTCTTCTACATCCTCACTGGCAAATCTTGGTAATTTGGTCACTTTTATCAAAAGGGCAAGTAAGAGAAAAGCAAATGCGAACACCAAATAAGGTATTTTTACCGAATCGGCAGATAACTCTCCATCGTGAGCAAAATATTCGAAAACAAGAAAACCTCCAATTAAGGGGGCTATTGTGGTCCCAAATGCATTAAAGCCTTGTGAAAGGTTCAATCTGCTTGATGCGGTTTCTTCAGATCCCAATATAGAAACATATGGATTGGCTGCTATTTGAAGTAGTGTAAATCCAATCCCCAATAGAAAAAGTGCACTTAAAAAGAAACCATACATTTTTAGCTCTGCTGCTGGATAAAATAGCGCACAGCTAAATCCAGAAATTAGAAGCCCAGCTATAATACCGTTTTTATATCCGATTTTGGTAATGGGATCCCCGCTTGTAGCCGATATTGTAAAGTATATTAATGATCCGATAAAGTAAGCTCCAAAAAATGCAAACTGAACCAGCATGGCTTGAAAGTAGGAGAGGGTAAAAACATCTTTTAGATATGGGATTAAAATGTCATTCATACAGGTGATAAATCCCCACATGAAAAACAAAGAGGTTAATACTATTAATGCGCTGGTGTAATTTGGACTTCCTCCTGAAGTTTTATCTGCAACTATTTCATTTTCACTTATTGCTGAATTTCCTGCCATCTGTTTTGTTAATTAATTAAAGATTTTAAAGAGCCTCTAATTTCCGTATTAAAATAAAATTATTTAACCATGTGTTGAAAATAAATGCAGGTTTACCGATTTTTTATCTCCTGATTAAAACTTGAGATAGTTTGTTTGGTTAATTCCATGGTTTTTTTAATAATCAAACAGACAAGCTGCCTGCTTGCCTGTTTGAAAAAATTAATATTGGTAATAAGCACTCAATGAAATTTTATGTGTATTCGTTAAACCTTGGTTAGGTTAAAAGTCTGTAACATTTTCTTAATAATCTGACTTAAAACAAGCTTAATATTGCATGTTTTTGCAGGTTATGGTACCAAAGCTATAAAAGTGCCCTGATTATTCCAATTTAAATTTCAGGAAATATTCAAAAAATACGTGAGTTTTGTCTTATTTGAATAAAAATTTGCATGAATATGCTACTTTTTGAAGTGTTTTAATAGATGGTAACGTTCCCAATGGTAAATTTTCATATAAAACCCTTAACTATTTGCAGTTATGTTGCAAGATTAATATCTCACTTTTAAGAAAAGAAATTTTTAATAAGCAGAGTAGATTTTGAAAAAAAATCACAGCACCTCCACTCCAGATTTCTTGTAATTATCCAGTCTTTCATGATTGGGATCTAGCTCGGTAACAATAGTATTGATTTTATTGATACCTTCTACCTTAAAAGGCTGAAGTGTGTCAAGTTTATCGGAAATGGCAAGGGATACCACATGATTAGCCGATTGGGCAATAGCCCTTTTCACCTGGGCTTCCTCTCTGTCAATTTCAGTAATACCATTTTTGTAATGAATACTCCTGGTACCCAAAAAACAAATATCTGCCTGGATTTCATTTAGGGAATTTATCACATCAAGTCCAATACTTACTAAAGCATTTTTGATGATTTTACCGCCAATAAAAACAATTTCTATATTGGGATGTTCGGCCAGTTGTGTGGCTACGGGCAAACAATTAGTGAAAAAGGTAGCTTTAAGATCCTGAGGAAGTAACCTTACCAATTCTAGGTTGGTTGTTCCACCATCTATGAGTACAACCTGATCGTCTTTTATTAATGGGATAGCTTTTTTTACAATGGAAATTTTCTCTTCATGCGCGTATACTTCCCGGTCTTTATAGCTAAAAGGAATGTAGGAACTGGCCATGGCACCACCGTGAACTTTCCTGATTTTTCCGGTATCGGATAATTCCTTCAGGTCCCTTCGAATGGTGTCTTCCGAAACATTCAGTTGAATACTTAAATCAGAAGATTTAACCTTGTTATAGGCTCTTATCTCATCTAGTATATAGTTTAATCTTTCTTCTTTTAGCATAATAAATAAAGGATAAAGGGATAGTCTCTTGTTAATTCCACAATTCTATGAAGGTTTTTGCGGATTTCCTCTGGTAATCCTGCAAAAGTAGGAAGTTTCAATTAAAAATTAAATTGGTATAGCAAAAGAAGCCTAGCCTGGTTTTAAGAATTTGGTATCAACTAAAATTTTGTTTTTAAAATTGGAATTTATTTATCTGTCACCTCTAGCATCCAAAAATTTTCTTTCAGGGACGAATTTAACATAATATCTGAAATTTAAACATGTTCTTATATATTTTAATTAGTTAGTATAATGCCTACAAATTATCCTGTTTTTTTATTCAATACAAATATTTATTCTTTTTTCTGAGCAGAAATTTAAAGTTCCCTTTTTGGAATGGATGCAAAGTTTATATTGAACAGACTTTCATGGAAAGAAAAGTTGATAAGTTAGATCTGCTTAAATCATAAATAAAAATAAGTTTCTTGTTGAATTTCAGTAATTTATATTGTTAAATTTGTGAAGATATCCAATCCTAGCTTAAGTGTAAAGCGAAGCAATTACATAAACCTTTGAATTTATGAAAGTTTGAATCTTTCTGGTGATAGGGAAAAGAGGATTTTTAAATCCTCACTGAGAGGAATCTCATCATCGTTTCCGAACAAGGATGGCCGAGAATTGCGTTTGTACGCAATATTATAATCCAAGGCGTTGCAAATGCCAATCTTTTGTATCCTCGTTACGCTTTGCTAAACAAGGAGGAGCATTTTAACCTGATGTTTATTGGGAGGAATAGAATAATGAGGAAATAATCAAAAGAAGTTTTATTTTGGTAGCCTTTATTAGGATAAGTTTAATTTGTTTTAAAATTTAATTACACTTTTTTTACCTGTTTACTAGCTGATTTTTAAACAACTGACTAATGCATCATTATTCCACTAAGATTGTATTTTTCTTAATTTTTAATTGTGTGTGGTTGAATTTAGTACTTGGTATTGAAGGGAATGCTAACCCTTTTTACTTGGACGATTCAATTGCTGAATTTAAAGAAGATAACATCCAAGCCACCGCATTGGTGAATGATTCTGTGAAGCAAATGTTGGTTCCGGTAAATTATATGTATTTGGATTTGGGAGATGATTTGGTAGAAAAAAATAAAATTGCGGAAGCTGTAGAGGCTTATGCTAAGGTCAGTGAAAAGTTTAAATCCGAGAAAAATGCGGAGGGTTATTTTTTAGCATTAATCAAAAAAGGATACTGCCAAAGGCGCTTAAGACATTATGAAGAATCTTTTTCAACTTTAAAATTTGTGCTCGATTCGGCATCAAAAATATTTGACCAAACTAGTTTGATTCTGGCTGATGCGCACCATTACCTGGGGCAGTTGTATGATTATACCAATGATGCGGAAAATGCCCAAATACATTATAATAAAGGTTTAAATACTAGGAAAAACAAACTGGGTGAGGAGCATATTCTTGTGGCGGATAGTTACCAGAGTTTGGGGAGTTTATGTTACCATGTGCTTCACGATAATAAAAAAGCTGATCTTTATTTTAAAAGTGCTCAGAATATTTATGAAAATCAATCCCCAAAAGATGAATTAAAAATAGCCAAAAATTATAATATGCTTTCTAGAGTAAACCGTAAGAAAGGTGACTTTGAAAATGCCATAACCTATTCCCAAAAGGCAATTGAATTTTTCAAAATCCAAAAAGATAATAGAAGTATTTATTTAGCTTACGAAGGGCTTGCAAATATTTTCTTTGAAAAAAAAGAATTTCAAAAAGCGATTGAGTATTATAATATCGCCATCCATTTAGAAAAGAAAGAAAATAACCAAAAACCAACTATATTCCGGTCCTTAAACCAAACTAATATTGGCACCTGCTATTTAAATGAAAAAAAATATGATAATGCACTGGAGCATTATTTTATTGCTTTAAAAATTGCTGATCAACTATCAAAAAAAAATGAAATACTAATAGCAAATTCATATACCAATATTGGAGTAGTATATGGTCATACAAATCCGGATTTTGGAAAAATTTATTTAAATAAATCTTTAGTATTAAGAAAAGAAATTTATGGAGAAACTCATAAAAAGGTCTCTAATATTTATCATTGGATAGGAGATTTGTACCTTTTAAATAATGCTCCTGATTCCGCGCTAACATATTACCAAAAGGCACTTTTTTCTCCTATTGAAAACCTGAATGCAAGTGATTTGTTTAGTAATCCTAAGGATTCGTGGTTAGGCTTTGACCTCAATACTATACTACTTTTAAAGCAAAAAACTAAGGCCTTAATGGAAAAAGCGACCTTGTCCGAAGAAAAAATGACTATTCTTAAGGCTGCTTTAAATACCAGCTTATTGGCCAAAAAACTCATTTATGGGAATCAGGTATCCTATTTCCATGAAGGTTCAAAACTGCTTTTGTTGGACGAACATGCCGATTTATATGAATATGCCATAGATTGTGGTTATCAGCTTTTTATGCTTTCCGAGGATGAAAAGTATATTGAAATTTGTTTTGAATTTATGGAGGCCAGGAAGGCGGCTATTTTGTCGGAGTCATTCCAATATGCCGATATTCTAAATTCTTCAGGGATTCCCGATTCGGTTTTAGAAAGGAGAAATCAACTGATTTTTCAGCAAGAAAAAACCAATAAATTAATAGCTGATACAAATGATCCTCAGGAAAAACAAAAGGCTCAGACACAACTATTTGAAATCAGCAGAGAATTAGAATTATTGGTAGAAAATTTGTCAAAAAACTATCCCCAATATCAGCAACTAGGAAATGCCAATAAGATCAATATCAAAGATTTACAAAATTATTTGAGCAAAAGCTCTTCAGGCCTGATAGAGTATTTGTATGGAGAAAATGCGATTTATGGAATAGGAATGATTAAGGAGGAACTATTTATCCATAAAATTGAAATTACAGCAAAATTTAAGGAAAACATTAATTCCTATTTGGAATGCCTAAAACAAAGTGATTCAAGCTTCTCAAAAGCAGAAAGAGAAAATAAATTTCTGATTGCTGCCTGGTATTTATATAGCACACTCATTCAACCATTTAAACCAGTTTTAAAGGAGAAAAATGCAGAAAGAATAATTATTATCCCGGAAGGTTACCTTTCTCTAATTCCTTTTGAGAGCTTTATTTCCAAGCCTGTTGATTCAAAAATGAATTTCAAAAACGCACCTTATTTTTTATATGATTATAAAACAAGTTATGCCTATAGTGCTGGCTTACTAAGGACAATTGCCAATGAAAATAGGGGAGAAGGACTAGGGGAAATTCTTGCATTTAGTTTTTCGAAAGAACTGGATGAAGATAAGTTGGCAGAGAACTTTAGTTTATTTAGAGATGATGAATTTAGTGAGTTGCCTGGAACAGCCAATGAACTAAAAATTATTTCCCAATATATTAAAGGGGAGTTCTTTTCAGGAAAGGAGGCTACAAAAGCAATTTTTTTGGAAAAAGCCTCTGATTTTAACATCCTCCATCTGGCTATTCATGGTGTGGCTGATGCTGAAAATAAATATAATACCCGTTTAATTTTTAATTCAAGCGATGATGATCCTGCAAAGAAAAATTTATACAGCCACGAATTGTATAATTTGAATTTGAAAAGTGATTTGGTAGTGCTGAGTGCCTGTGAAAGTGGATTGGGAAAACAATATACAGGTGAAGGGGCATACAGTATGGCTAGAGGATTTGTGTATGCAGGGGTTCCTTCTGTAGTGAATACGCTTTGGAAAATTAATGATAATTTTTCGGCTGATATCATGGCAGGATTCTACCAAAATCTGGATGATGGAAAACAAGTAGATGAATCTCTACAACAGGCAAAAATGAACTATATCCGACAAGCAGATGAAATTTCAGCTGATCCTGCCAACTGGGCTGCTTTTGTTTTGCTTGGGGAAAAAGAGGCATTAACTGTAAGAGGTTTTTTTAAAAGTGGAATGTTTGTTTATCTGGGATTAATTTTTATTGGTTTGTTGGTTTTTCTTTTTTTTAATAAAAGAAAAACCTAGGCTTCTGCTTAGGTTTTAATGGTGTTTTATTTGAAATAAATAGATGTGCAGAATTAAATATACTTAATAAGTGCCACAACTTTTTGATAATGAGATAAAAGTACTCAATATAAAATAGTACTGGTACTTATCAGGCTGGCTCTTCCAGAATTTCTGTTACAACTGCAATAGGTAACTCTAGCATACCTTCAGAAGTATTCACTTCTGGAATTATTACTACTTCATATTTAACTCGGGTTCCTGCTTTTTTACCTCTTGTTAAGGAGGTTTGTAAAAATACCTTAAAAACAGGTTTAATTCTAGGAGGAGTTCCAGCAATCATTAAATAACCGAATGAGGTTTCATCACTTCCATCATCCCGGGAATCATAAATTTCACCTTCTGGCATAGTTTTATAGTTTTTTGTGAACAATAAGTTATAAATCTCTATGCAGCATTTTCCTATAGGTCTCCTGAAAAAATCGAAATTTTTTTATTCAGCTTTCTTTCAAGTTTGAATTAAAAAATGGAGAATTGCTGCTTTGATAGATTAATCTCAAGTTAAATATTATTTTTATATTATAATTTTTTTTATTTTAACTTTTTGTGAAATAAAAATTAATTATATCATGTTGTATTTTGTGTTTTTTTTTATTATTGATTTGTTATCAAAATAAACACTAAGTTTCGATGTGTAAATTGCTTTCACTTCATAGGTTTGGGTGTGTATGCTGAATAAAAAGACAATCTTAAAAGTTTGGGGTCAGGATCCATCTGTAGAAAACCTTGGTAAAGTGGATGTGAATATAATGCTTCCAGAAGGAAAAATTCCAATGGAAATTTATTGTGATGGGGAACGGTTAAAGGATTTGTTTTTAGCACCACATGCCATTCTTTTAGTACCCTTTAATTCAGAAAAACAGGAGGATATTATTCATACTTATAGCGTTTCCCTAATGCTGCTGCAATATTGTGAAAAGCTTTTGGGCAAGCCAATAGTTTGGTCATGGAATAGGGAAGGAGCAAATTTGCCACTAGTGCTTTATCCCTATTACGATGAAGATATAAACGCCTATTATGTAAAGGAAGATCGAGCGGTACAACTTTGCAAATACGGGCTTCCCCCAAATAAAAAATATGCCTGTAGGTCTTTTGATATTGTAGCTCATGAAACTGCCCATGTTATTTATGATGCGCTTCAACCTGGATGGCACGATTTGAAAACCGACTTGGAAGCCGGGGCAATTAAGGAAGCTTTTTGTGATTTATGCGCTGTTTTCCTATTTCTTTCCCAACCTATTTTATGTGATTATATTCTTAGCGTTACAGGAAATGATTTAATGAAAAAATCAGTGCTTTCTACTATTGGGGAGGAATTTTACAAGAGTAGATTGAGAGATATAAATGTTTTGGTGAATTACAATAAAGTGAATAAAGCGAGGAAATACGAATTTGCCATAGTTTTTTCCGGGGGAACCTTTGAAGTCTTGTCCAATTATTTCCGCCATTCATTGAAAGAAAGTAAAATAGAAAATCAATCAGCATTGCTGATGGAAACTAGTAGAGACATAGCACAACTGCTACTGACCACAATCGCTAATGGAAAGGAAGCAAAACCTACCATGGCCTTATTGATAACCAAAATGATAGGTTTTGCCAAAGAAAACGCCAAGCCTGTTTTAGCTGAAATTATTTCAGAAAGTTTTAGGAAACGTGGGGTAATTTGAGTTTCTTGACGGCCGATTATTTTCATTTTCTGCCTTTTCAATCCCATTTTACCATAAAGTGGAAGAAATATAGGAACAGGCAAACAATTGCCAGGATAACAAAAAAAATGTTATAACAGGATTCACGAAAAAATTTAAAAAGAAAATGGACCTACTTGTCTTGTGCTTTCATGAAAGTGATGATCTATTACTTTCCAAAGGGTACAAAAACAAACTTGCCGGGGGAAGGATCCAG
Organism: Flammeovirgaceae bacterium; assembly: GCA_019634305.1. Lineage (GTDB taxonomy): Bacteria > Bacteroidota > Bacteroidia > Cytophagales > Flammeovirgaceae > Flexithrix. The sequence goes on from JAHQVQ010000289.1 coordinate 9,273, forward strand.
ATTGAATTGGGGAATTAATACCGAGTCAGCTGGTTCTTCATAATACCTGGCGGCCATGTTGGTATAAGTATCTTCTTCAGTGAGGTAATGCATTCCTTTTACCGGAACGATAAACCATCTTTCACCCATTACATCATTCCACTTTATGGCTTTGCTGTTGGTGATATTAAATTTTAAAGCAACATCCAAAACAGAATATCTTTTTTCTACATCTCTAAAAAGACCATAAATTCGGAAATTGTCGCTATCGAAAGGATCAAATCTATATTCATAAATAGCTCTGTTCCTTTCAAAGGCATCCTCTTCCATTTTAGCTAATTGTTCACTTAAATTAACTGAGAGTGTTTCCAGGCTATCCAATTTATTAGAAGAATTAATATATTTCATTTCCCATTCTTCTTTATTTTGAAGATATAAATAAGTGATAAACCCTGAGAAAACTAGAAAAGCAATAATATTGATAGTTTGTTTCATTCTTAAAAAATTTATACCATCACCTAAGTGTGAGGAAGATGGTAAACTATTTCATTGGAGATGTCTAATTAGTAAGTAAGGAGGTAAATACTTTTCCCAACTAAGTTTCAGGCTCAAAATTATTACTTCTTCTTTATTCTAAAGATTTTTTGATAAAAATTTAGGGTGAAACAATTTAAAAATGTAACAATTATAATATAACTGGATTTTTTGTCTCCATTTTAGAAAGATTTGAAAATTGTAAAAAGTAAGGTAATAATTGATTAAATTGATCAACTTTTAGTTAATAAATTTTTCCATATTTTTTAGACTGTTTGTTTTAATTTACCTTAGACTACAACTGAATATGGAAAATAAAATCTGATCTCCCGATAGGTTAGAATTTTCTAAAAACCGAAACTATGAGAAGATATTTACTACTTAAACCTACAGAGCTATGGCTCTGCTTTTTTTTCTTTTCCCTAATTCCAACCACAAAACTTTTTGCTACACATATTGTAGGAGGGGAAATGGAATTTACTCATATTGCAGATAATCAATATCGTGTAGGTCTATTGCTTTATTTTGATGAAATTAATGGGCAACAAGGAGCAAAAGATCCTAGTGCAAGGGTTTCGGTTTTTCGAAAATCTGATAATGTGTGGATTAGAGATTTTAATATTTACAATAAAGGTGGAGAACCTGTTAATTATACAGTTCCAGAATGTGCAATCGGATCTTTAAAAACAAGCAAGGTATATTATTCGGCAATCTTTAATTTGTTCCCATCGGATTTTGATGATCCTGGAGGATATTACATTGCATTTGAGAGGTGTTGTAGAAATGATATTATTGAAAATATTTTGAACCCTGAAGATGCTGGTCAAACATTTTATTTGGAATTTCCTCCACTAATAAAAGATGGAGTACCTTTTATAAATTCTTCCCCAAAATTATTTCCTCCTTTAAGTGATTATGCATGTTTAAACCAACCATTTATTTTTGATTTTTCAGGTGAAGATGCTGATAACGATTCACTAGCTTATTCCTTAGATGTTCCAATTAATGGATTCTCTTCTGCTGATGATCCTATACCTTCTCCAAGGTCTGGTCCTTATCCGGAAGTTCAATTTTTACCATCTTTTGGTTTAGATAGTATGATTAAAGGAAGTCCTCCTTTAAATATTGATTCTAAAACTGGAATACTTAATCTTACTCCTTCAAAACTGGGCCTATTTGTATTTTCGGTAAAATGTGAGGAATTCAGAAATGGGGAAAAAATTGGAGAAGTAGTTCGGGATTTTCAAATGCTGGTAGTGGATTGCCCTATACCAAATGCCCCGACAGTAGTTGCTCAAAATTTTGATGGCACCTTGTTTAATTCAGTAGATACTATAGTTTATGAAGTTGGAAAAGGAGATGCTTGTATCAATGTTTTTGTAACAGATCCAGATCCTGGTACTAGGGTTTATACAAGGGTTATTCCAAAGAATTTTAAAACAAATGAACTGAATATTGTAGGAGATTTGCAGAGAATGATTAATCCTGGAGATACTGCAAAACTCCAGCTTTGTATAAAAGATTGCCCTGATATAAGGAATGAAATTTATGAGGTGGAGGTATTAGTAGGGGATAACTCCTGTAGTTTACCTCTTGTGGATACGATTAGGTTAGTTTTTGATATTAGAGAATCTAACACTCCACCTGAAGTAAAGAGTGATGATTTAAGCTATAATAATGAGTTGAAAGTTTATGAAACTACATTATTGCTGGGAGATACACTTGATTTTAAAATGCTAGGGTTGGATGAGGACATGGATAGTGTAGTAATGACTGCCATTGGAGATGGTTTTAATTTGGTTTCGGAGGGAATGGTTTTAAGTAAAGTTTCAGGTTTTGCGCCTGTTGAAACGGGCTTCCAATGGATACCGACCTGTGCTAACCTTGCTCTGGGAATTGATGAAAAGTCATTTGAAATTGATTTCCTACTTCGGGATTATGGAGCTTGTGGCATAAAATCAACTGATACAGCGAGAGTAAAAATTAATTTGGTGCATGTTCCTGAACCTAATAAAGTGCCTCAGGTTTCAGCAGACGGCCTTTCTTTCGAAGGGAAATTACGGGAGTATTGTGATACAGTAATTGTAGGAGATCTGTATAGACTTAACATTAGGGGACTCGATTTGGATGGTGATAGCATTATACTTACTGGATTTGGAGACGATTTTAGTTTTCTTGACAAGGGAATGGTATTTGGAAATGTTTCAGGATTTGGGGAAGTGACTTCAGAATTTATGTGGCAAACTTCCTGCTCAGATATTTCGGGAGTAAATCAGGGAAGTAATATGGAAACAGTCGAA
>JAHQVQ010000290.1 GCA_019634305.1 Flammeovirgaceae bacterium
TTAACACTTGATTATTAATACCTTAAGAAAATCAGAATGGCCTTAATTAAATTTAATATTTTTTTTAAAAAAATAATTATTAAAAAAAGCTAGTTGCTATCCCTAAGTTTTACTTAATAAATGTTAATTTTATGTGAATGAAATTTGATCCATTAAAGCAGTTTTATATAGCCTAAAAAAACATTTGAGATAAGCTTTGCTATTACAATATGATTTTTTTACTTTTGCATCCTTTAAAAAAAAATAATTCGCAGGAAAGATGTATGCAATTGTAGAAATAGCCGGACAACAATTTAAAGTTGAAAAAGATAAATACATTTATACTCATAGGTTGAATCAGGAAGAGGGTGATGGAGTAGAATTTGATTCAGTTCTTTTACTTGATGATGAAGGATCAGTTGAAGTAGGTGGGCCAGTAGTTAGTGGAGCGAAAGTTAAAGGGAAAGTACTAGAGCACGTGAAAGGAGATAAGGTTTTAATTTTCAAAAAGAAGAGAAGAAAAGGATATAAAAAAATCCAGGGTCACAGGCAGCAATTTACAAAAGTTTTAATTGAAGACATTCTAAAATAATAAAGAAAAATGGCACATAAGAAAGGAGCCGGTAGTTCGAAAAACGGTAGAGAGTCGGAAAGTAAACGACTTGGCGTAAAAATTTACGGTGGACAAAAAGTTATCGCAGGTAATATAATTGTTCGCCAAAGAGGTACAAGACATCATGTTGGTGAAAATGTTGGGATTGGAAAAGACCATACTATTTATGCACTTACAGATGGTATCGTTCAGTTCAAAAAAGGATTTAAGAAAAGATCATTTATTTCAGTAATTCCTGAAGCTGCTGAATAAGAAATTTACTTAATAAGTATTAATAAAAAAACCCTGGATTCGGAAATCCAGGGTTTTTTTATTGTCTTTGATTTATCAAAATTGTATTCCCACTTTTTGAATAGGTCAATAAACATTTAATTTTCGTGACAATTTTTATCACTACCTTTTTTACTATTTTTTCCTAAGGGAAAGAGGAATTAATATAATTCTAACTTCTAAAAATTCATTTTTTTATTCAAATACTGTAAGTCCTTGAAACACAAGAAACAATCCTTTTTAACTGGAAATATTCAAAAATTGGATGCAGTTTGTCAAAAATGAAACCACTTTTTTTTATATTTTTTTTTCAACTTTTTTGTTAATCTGTATCCAGTTGATTTTCAATAATTTACCTTTAGAGGTTTATTCCTTAAGAAATTGATAGTCAATGATTTAAAACAATAATACATAGATATAAAACTTTTTTTTTGAGCTGTTTCGATTTTTTAAATATGAAAATTTTTCACAGTTTTGTAGTTACCGAGAATTTTAAATCACTCACTTATTTTTTGGCAATTCAAATCCCCTTAATGGCATCTTCGGATGAAATGATAGGGTAAGGCTTACATTGCAGAATTTTAAGACAAACATTATTAACACTTTAAAATTTGTAATGTGTTGAATCAACTTACAAAAGATTGTCAGGCTGTTTGGAAGAACTGTCTGGAAATAATAAGACTAGAGGTACCAGAACAAAGTTTTAAAACTTGGTTCGCACCTATAAAACCGATCAAACTTCAAAATGATGTATTAACCATAGAAGTTCCAACGCCATTCTTTTATGAGTGGCTGGAAGAACATTATGTTTATGTACTCAAAAAAGCTATAGATGCGGAACTTGGCCCTAACGGAAAGTTGGAATATTCTATTGTAGTGGATAAAGGTGGATCGAGTAATCAGCCCTTTACACTAAATGTTAGAAAGTCTAATGTTTCGGCAAAGCCTCCTGTAAATAACCAAAATTCAAATACAGTTAAAAAAAGTTCTGCTTCCAATAATACAAGGCCTAACAATAATTATATTAGTCCATTTGAAGTACCACATTTTGATCCGGAGAATTGGGATACAAATTTGAATCCCACTTATATGTTTGACTCCTATATAGAAGGAGATTGTAATAGACTTGCTCGCTCGGCTGGGATGGCAATTGCCAAGAGACCAGGAATAACAGCATTTAATCCCTTGGTGGTGTATGGAGGGGTTGGATTAGGGAAGACACATTTAGTACAATCAATCGGAAATGAAATTAAAGATAATTTTCCCGATAAATTAGTACTTTATGTAACTACAGAGCAATTTACGGCTCAGTTTATTGAGGCCTTAAAAAGCAATAATATTCAAAACTTTACCAATTTCTATTTACAGGTAGATGTTTTGATTGTCGATGATATCCAGTTCCTTTCAAGAAAGGAGAAAACTCAGGAAAATTTCTTCCACATATTCAACAGGCTACATCAGTCGGGTAAACAAATCATTATGACTTCTGATTGTGCTCCAAGGAGCCTTCAAGGTTTGCAGGAAAGATTACTTTCCAGATTTAAATGGGGTTTAACTGCTGATGTACAAACTCCTGACTATGAAACCAGGGTTGCTATTGCCCAGTTGAAAATGTCTAACGAAGGAGTAGATGTGCCAGAAGATGTAATTGATTTCCTTGCTTATAATATCAATTCTAATATCAGGGAATTGGAAGGTGTGTTAATTTCGCTAATTGCGAATGCCTCATTTATGAGGAAAGATATTGACCTGGAATTGGCGAAATCAACCCTTTGGAATATTGTTAAGAATACTAAGAAGGAAATCACTATTGATTATATTCAACAAATTGTAGCCGATTATTTTAATATTTCAGTAGATGAATTAAAATCAAAAACGAGGAAAAAAGATATTGCAACAGCAAGACAGATTGCCATGTATTTTTCTCAGCAATACACTAATTTGCCTTTAAAATCAATTGGAGATCAGTTTGGTGGAAGAGATCACAGCACGGTTGTTCATGCAGGAAAAGCAGTGAGCAAAAAATCTGGAAGTGATGCTATCTATAATAAAATACTCGCTGATTTATCAGAGCAATTTGAAGTGAATAAATAACTGCCTTATAAACATCTCAAAATATTTTAAAAACAGTGAAAGAATTTATCTTTCACTGTTTTTTTTCCATTCAAATTTGAACAAATTCTTTGCTCAAATTATTAACCAATTGTAGATTCCAAAACCTCCTAAATCTCCAAAATAAAAAAGATATTCCCCTGTAAAATTCTCATTGATGCTTACATTTGTCTATAAATCAAAAAGATAGCATCATTTTCAATGAAATTTCAGCTTTTAATTTTATCTTTTTTTATAGTTAACCTTTCCTTTGCGCAAACTATTTCTCCATCTACTTTGGATCACGGAATAACGGATGGGTTATGGGAATTAAAAGACGATGATCAAAATCTGCTTATCTCTGCTCAATATAAAAGTGGACAATTAAACGGAAATTGGAAAGAATATGAAAATGGGACTCTTGTTTTATCAGCTCAGTATAAAAATGACAAAAGGGAGGGGCTTTGGCAGGAATTTCATTCTAACGGAGCAATCGCTGTAAATGGCTCTTTCAATAATGGCCTTGAACAAGGCAAATGGGAAGAGTTTTTTGAAAATGGGCAAATTGCTATTTCATTAAATTTTATTGAAGGAATAAAACACGGACCTTCCATCACTTATTTCCCAAATGGACAAATCAATTTTCAGAAATACTATTTACTTGGGCAAGAAGAAGGGGCTTATCTGGAATTCTATGAGAATGGAAATAAATCTATAGAAGGCTATTTCATAGATGGAAAATTAAATGGAATTTGGCAATCTTATAATGAAAACGGCCAACAAATAAGTCAACAACAATACAACAAAGACTTTTTGGATGGAAAATCTATTTACTATTATCCTAATGGTCAGATTTTGCAGGAGAAGTTTTGGAAAGACAGTCTTTTAATGGATGTTGGGATTCCATATTCTATGGTCGGACAAAAACTTGAATCAGGTACATTTTCCAAAGGAAATGGTGAAAGGTTTTTATATGACTCCCTAGGTACATTAATTTCTATTGCCAATTATAAGGATAGTAAATTAAATGGACCTTTTAAAGAATTTTACCCAAACGGAAGTCTATACACTTTAGGTAGTTTCACGGATGGAGAGCAAACTGGAAACTATATTGAATATTTTTCCGATAGTACCATCGCTATTCAGGGGTTCTACTTTGACAGTGAAAAAGATAGTATTTGGGCTTACTTCTATACCAATGGCAACCTGAAAGAAGCTGGTTTTTTTGAAAGTGATGAAAGAAACGGACCATGGGAAGAGTATGATCCTGATGGTTATTTAAGTGCTAAAGGAGAATATTTTGAAAATAATAAGGAAGGAGAGTGGATAGAATTTTTTGAAGATGAATCTATTTCTGGTAAGGGAAATTACAAGGCTGATAAGAAAGAAGGGCTTTGGGAATATTTTTCAGAAGAAGGTCAACTGAATTTCAAAGTAAATTATGAAGGTGGTTTGGAAAATGGATTAAAAGAAGAATTCGATTTTGATGAAAATGGCAATCAATATATTTCTTCAACAATTCCTATGAATAATGGACTGGAAAATGGAGAATGGAAAGCCTTCTATCAGGATGGCACAACCGAAATTTTAGGAAAATTCGAAATGGGGAATGAAGATGGAGAATGGAGTTACTATCATGAAGATGGAAGTTTGATGCAACAAGAGGTTTATATCACTGGAAAACTTAAAGTAATAAGTCCATTTCAGGTAAATGATAAAAAACTGGAAATTGGAACTTTCAGTAAGGGGAATGGAAAAAGGATACATTATTACCCAAATGGAAAAATATTTTATGAAGGCAAATATGAAAATGGACTGAAATCTGGTCATTGGGTAATGTATCATGAAAATGGTAAAAAACTATCGGAAGGTCCTTATGTAAAAGGGATGAAACATGGAACTTGGACTTATTATTTCCCCAATGGCAAAACTGAAGCTTCTGGCAGATATATCAGAAATGAAATAGTGGAAGAATGGCAATTTTTCACTGAAAATGGAGAGCTGGATTATACAGAAGACTTTGGGGAATTTATTGGGGAATAGCCAATTGAAAAAAATGAAAATTAAGGACAGAATTATTGCAGCTTATTGGAAATACAAACCGTATATAAGGGTAGACCTGATTATGTACTTAGTCATGATCATTTTTATTATCACTTTTGTTACCATTGTTAGTTTATCAAGATAAAGAGTCAACTCTATATTTTTGAATTTTGTAAAGGAGGAATTTATTCTTTTGAGCATGTTTGAATTTTATCCTTATGGTTGCAAAATGCCACAGATCTGCCCGGTATGGGAACTTCGGTTCACTATAAAATATTACAATAGCACTGCTTTTAAAAAATTTTATAGCATCCTGAACACCTTAAATTGATATTTTTCAGTGAGCGTTACCCCGGTCAAAAACAAAACTTAAACAAGCTCATAGCAAACAGATTCAAATTAAGTTTTATATGCTAAATTCCATATCTAATTGGTTGATCAATCTTTTTTTAAGACTTGGGTTTCTTCTACTGATATCCTCCTGTGAAGAAGTTGTAACTCCTGATTTAATTACTGCCGATCCGGTAATTGTAATTGATTCTTGGGTGACCAATATGCCTGGAAATAACTATATCAAGCTCACTCAAACCGCTGCATTTAATTCTCCAGAAGCTACTCCTAGAGTTTCGAATGCGATTATATTCCTAACCGATAATTTTAATCGAAGAGTGAGATTTATTGAAAGGGAACAGGGAAGTTACCTTCCAGAAAATGATGATTTTACGGGAAAACCAGGTGGAATTTATAAACTTTCCGTACGAATAGGAGAAACCGAATTTCTTGCCAATTCCAAAATGTCCAATGTAGCTGAAATTGATTCCCTAACATATAACTTTAGAGAAGATGAACCACTTTTTGAAGATGGTTATTACCTTACCGCTTATTTCCAGGATCCTCCTAGTCAAAAAAATTATTATTATTGGGAAGTACTTTTGAATGAGGAAATCATCAACAATAAGGAAATTAATATTAGTGATGATGCAAATGTAAACGGGCAATATTTAAATTTCGAATTACCTTTCTTCATTGACAAAGCATTTGCAGATTCTAGTGACAGAGTTCAGGTTAATATTTTCTCCCTTACCGAAGAAGCCTATAAATATTATCAGGGATTGGATATTCTTACCAAGTCTGGAAGCCCCGCTCAGGCAGTCCCAGAAAACCCACCAACTAATATCCAAAATGGCGCTCTTGGTTTTTTTAATGTAAGTGCTATGGACTCTTCAAAAGTCACTTTAATGGAATAGTGAATAATTCCCCTTATATTACAGGATTCAACACCAAATTTCCAGGATTTTTTTAACTATCAATTCTTATGTATCAATTCCTATTTATTTTTCTAGTCATATTTTTTGCAAGCACTTGCCAATCAGATAATGAGAAAAATCAATCTGAAAATTCCTCACCCGAAGATTCAATCATTACAGTAGAAAACCTGGTTGATGAAATTTCTGACACTATTATCAATTCTCCTCAGGAAGAAACCTTTGTTTACAGTGGCTATTATGAAAGCATAAATGGGTTAAAAGGAGAAGAACTAAAAAGTAAGTTGAATGACCTGATTCAGGACCATAAAACTTTCACTTATAGAAGTGTCTACAATATTTTAAAGGAACTGGACAGAGACCCTAACAATACAGATAATATAATTGGTATTTATTCCAATTTTTCCATTTCGGCAGATACTGGCTATGCAGCTGGACAAGGTTGGAACAGAGAACATGTTTGGGCAAAATCTTATGGAGACTTTGGAACTGCACCCGGAGCAGGAACGGATTTACATCACCTCAGGGCTTCTGATGTTTCCACTAATTCTGCAAGAAATAACAGGACATTTGATGAGGCAGAAGATAACTATATTGATGGAGATGGAATCAAACTTGGAGAAACAGGTTCTTTTACCAGCGATGCCGCCTGGGTTTGGGAACCAAGAAATGAAGTAAAAGGAGATGTAGCCAGAATGCTTTTTTATATGGCTGTGAGATATGAGGGAGAAAGTAATGAACCTGACCTTGCATTGGTGGATTATATTCCCTCAAGAGGAAGTAAAGAGCCGAACCACGGAAAGCTTTCTACCCTAATCCGATGGCATCAGGAAGATCCTGTGAGTGAAATAGAAAAAACAAGAAATGACTTAATATTTGAAAAATATCAGGGCAACAGAAACCCATTTGTTGACCATCCCGAATTGGTTAAGAAAATTTGGAAAAATTAGCCTTTTTCCAGAGCTAAGCTAGTCCAGTTTTTTTCAACTTTAGTTTTTGTTAGGGAAAGGGAATTTTCCATTGCTTTATTCAAAACAGCAGGAATATCTTCAGCATAAAAACCGCTCAGGATTAAAGTCCCTTTTTCTTTTAACATACTGGCATAAATTGACATTTCGCCAAGAATAACATTCAGGTTGATATTAGCCAGAACAATATCATATAGTTTAGTCTGATCAGGTCTATCAACCACTTTCCCTAAAAAGAAATTAAGGGTTACATAATTTAGTTGCTGATTTTCATTGGCATTTTCCACCGCCCATTCTTCAATATCACAAGCCTCCACAGTTTTAGCACCCAGCTTTTTTGCCATTACCGCTAATATTCCAGTTCCAGAACCCGCATCAAAAACCTCCTTGCCTTCATGATCAGTTTCCATCTGATTAAGCAACATGAGTTTAGTGGTGGAATGATGACCGGTTCCAAATGACATCTTTGGGGTAATGATAATCTCGTATTTATAAGGTTTTTCAGGCTGATGGAATGCAGCTCTGATCAGGCAATCCTCTGAGATTTCCACCATATCGTAATTTTTCTCCCACAACTCATTCCAGTTTTCCTTTTCAACTTCTTCTAAATGATAACTCAAAGATCCTTGGGCAGAATAAAAACCAAAAATTTCATCCACTTCATCCTCCTTGAAACCCTTCTTATCAATAGAAGCCTCAAACCCTCCTTCAATATCCAAAAAAGAATCAAAACCTTTTTCACTAAGTTCTACTTTGATGATATCAGACAGTTCTTCAGGTGATTTAACTTTTAACAGGACGAATTTAGGCTTCATTATTCTGTAATTATATGAAAAGAAATTGGTGGAGAAGTTTATCAGTAAGCAAATTAAACAGCGAATTTATTTATTGCATTTTGCCTCTACATCTATTTCTGTAAAGTAAATGGTAAAGTCAGCAATATTTCGATCTTCCACGATATAAATCGAAAATTGGGCAAAAGCTTTATGGGGAGTAAAAAACCATAAACCAGTTTTATCGGCCATCAGCTCATTGGTTTCTTTAAAAACAACTAAATCCGCAGAATACTCACTATCTTCAATATAGACTCGGTAAGTAGCAGCGAACTCATTTTTCTTTTCCTCATACACAGTACCGAAAACCTCACAGACATTTACGAACTGACCAAATGCATTGGAAGAAAAGCAAATAAGAGCAAATAAAATCTGGATTAAAATAAACTTCTTCATAAGCATCTGTGCTTTATTAAATGTTGAGGTAGATCATCTAATTTTATGGAAACCAAGAAAATCCCTTAGAAAAAAATAGAGTGGGAATAAATTTAGATCAATATCAATTTATTCCCACAAGCTAAATTCAAATAATTTCTTAATAAGATTTAGCTATATCAATAAAATCTCTTGACTTAAGAGAAGCACCACCAATCAAACCTCCATCAACGTCTTTACAGGCAAAAAGTTCAGGAGCATTTCCTGGCTTGCAACTTCCTCCGTATAAAATAGAAATACCATCAGCTATATCCTGACCATATTTTTCTGCAATTAATGTTCTAATAAAAGCGTGGATTTCCTGAGCCTGCTCAGTAGAAGCAGTTACCCCAGTACCAATGGCCCAAACCGGCTCATATGCAATCACCACTTTTGAAAATGCTTCCGCATCTAAATGGAAAAGACCCTCTTTCAACTGACTTCCTACTACCTCTTCCTGCTTTCCAGCTTCTCTTTCAGCTAAAACTTCACCACAGCAGAAAATAGGAAGTAAACCATTTTCCAAAACGATATCTGTCTTTTTAGCAAGTTCCTTATTGCTTTCCTTAAAATATTCTCTTCTTTCACTATGACCTAGAATTACATAATCAATTCCGTAGGACTTCAACATAGCAGCAGAGATTTCGCCAGTATAAGCTCCTGAAGCCTCAGTTGAGCAGTTTTGTGCTCCTATAAAAACATTACTCACACCCGAGGTCAGTTTTTTTACTTCACTCAAATGAATAAAAGGAGGACACATAATCACCGATACGTCTGATAACAATTCATCCTTGGCTATATTAACTACCTCAGAGGCTAACTTTTGTGCATCCTCCTTCAGCAAATTCATTTTCCAGTTTCCAGCTACAATTTTTTTTCCCATTTCTTTACTTTTTTTGATGGTTTTAAGTAATTCAATTTCAATGACCAGGCAAAGTTTCACTTCAA
>JAHQVQ010000291.1 GCA_019634305.1 Flammeovirgaceae bacterium
AAGGTTGGATCACCTTTGCTAAGTCAGGGATAGCTTTTAGTTGCTTGATATGATCCTCCAGTGATTTGTCCATATTACTTAAAGCTAAATACTTTTTCCTGTTTTGTCAAGTAGGACTCTTTTTATAGGTGAACAGTAACGGTTTATTGATAATAAACCTCCAGGATCTGGTGGAGATAAGAAGCTAAATCATAAAATAGGTTCTAGTGTAAACTACATTCAAAAGCAACTTAGTCAAAAACTAACTGTAGAAGGGCTGGCCGAAAGGGTATTTCTTAGCACTGATTATTTTTCTAAAACTTTTATGGAGATAATGGAGATAAGACCTATTGATTTTATCAATAATAAGCGCCTGGAAAGAGCTCAGCTATTGTTAACCACAACCGATAAACCATTACAAGACATAGCAGAAAAGGTAGGGATTCCCAATTTATCATACTTTTCAAGAATGTTTAAAAGAAAATTTGGAATTCCTCCTGCTAAATTCAGAATCCAAAAATGGGGTGTTTGATTACCCCTCAAAATTGAAATATAAACCGATTTTATGGGTGGTGATTCTATCCAAATTATTTGTGTAGATATTATCATTGGGCTTAAGCATATTCACCAAGCCATGGGAAAACCTAAGTTCTGGGGCAAAATTAAACAAGGCCATATAGCCATCGATACCTATTCCATATGAAACCTCAAAATTGAATTGATTGAGACCAAGGTTTCGGGGATCTTCTCCTCCTTTCTTTCCTCCCACACCTAAACCAGCCGTAAATCCACCAACTAAATAAACCCTGAAGTTTTTTCGCCTGATAGATTTATATTTTAAAAGAACCGGGATTTCGATAAAGGTGGTTGTATTTTCTACCTTTTGAGTTTCTTGTTCAAAAATAGGTCCGTCATCTCCTTCTCCCAGATAAAAGTAATAATCAATGGCATGGGCATAAAAAGCCACATTGGGTAATATTCTCAAATCCCAAAGTTCATCTGCCAATGATTTATTATATATAAAACCTAAAGAAAAGCTAGTGTGTCTTTGTGGAGAGATGGCAAATGTGCTATCCAGATCATCAGCAAAATGCTGTGAATGTTTGATATTCATATTGGACGAAAATAGCCCAATTTGAAAACCATAATGATTATTTCTATTGTCGTAATTTAATCTTCTTATATTTTGCGTGTATTGTGCAAAACTGTTGCATGCTATACCAAGAATAAACAGTGAAAATAATACTATTTTTTTCCAAGGTAAATCGAACTTATTCCAAATGTAAGTGGTGCGCATTTTACTGATTTAAAACCCAAGCTTTCCATTATTCCCACAAATTTTCCCCCATAAGGAAATTCATTTACAGACTCGGGGAGATAGGTATAAGCTGAATTGTCTTTCGAAATAATTTTACCAATTAATGGTAAGACGTTTTTAAAATAAAAATTGTAAAATTGCTTCAGTGGAAATGAGGTTGGTTTTGAAAATTCTAAAACAACTAAAGTGCCATTATTCCTGAGCACTCTTTTAATATCAGTTAATCCTTTTTCAAGGTCTTCGAAATTCCTAACGCCAAAAGCTACAATAACAGCATCAAAGGAATTATCTTCAAAATTTAAGCCTTCAGAGTCTCCTAAATGTAAGGAAATTTTATCCTCAAGACCTAGTTTTTTCATTTTCTTTTTTCCAACTTCAAGCATCCCTGCGGAAATATCCACACCTACTACTTGATCTGGATTAAGTGCCAGCGCTTCAATGGCAAAATCACCTGTTCCAGTAGCCACATCCAAGATTTTTTTTGGCTGCTCTTTTTCAAGGAGTCTTATCGCTTTTTTCCGCCATAAAATATCTATCCCCAAACTCAAAAAATGATTTAAGAAATCGTAATTTCCAGAAATGCTATCAAACATTTTGGCAACTTGTTGTTTTTTTGATTCGGCCTCTTCTTTATATGGTACTACAGTCATTTTGCTTTTGTTTTTTATCCTTCTTCAATAAGATGTGTCTTACCCAAATTGTTTTCAAAAAGATAACTTTCCATTAAACACCAGGGAGTATTGAGTAGTTTCATTTGAAAATTTTGTAGTAAAAAATCTACAAATAAAATATTAATAATCTCCTCCCATTTTAATCGCTGCAAAAATGATAAAATATATCCAGAAATTATAATCTCTGTTTAGAAGCCTGTGGTTTTAGTTTTTTGAAAAAAAATGATGATTACTCAACAACCTTTGTTACAATAAATTCACATCTTCTATTTAAACTTCTCCCTTTATGAGAATTATTTTCCGAAACTGGTTTTGATTACCCATAAGCCTTTATTGATATTCTTTCAGGAAAAATTTGTTTTTTGTAAAGCCATTGTGCAATAAAAAGGTACCCATCTATGGAAAAAATTTAATGAAAAATTTACAAGTCAGTAACGGATTTTCCCCCATTCTCTTATAATTAAAGCACTTTTATAGTGCTTCAAATTCTCTTCAAATTACTTTTTTAACTTGCTATTAATAATTAAATTCTAATTTTATATTTCACCTAAGTTTAGAATAAATGTAATAACAATTTCTATTTCTTTTAATCAGAAGCAACCATTAATACCTAACCCAAAACATAACACAATTTGAACAGGAATTTGAATGATTAACCACAATTTGAAAGTAAAAGGGATAACCAAGTTTTATGAAGATTTTAATAGTAGAGGATAACAAGGATCTTTCAGATAATATTTTTAATTACCTGTCAAAGGAAGGCAACTCCTGTACTCAGGTATTTTCACATAGTGAAGCTGAAGATGCCATTGTTTCATTTCCATATGAAATTGTGATATTGGACATAATGTTGCCAGATGGGAATGGCCTGGATGTACTGCAATCATTAAAAGCGGAACAAAAGGAAGCTGGAGTTTTAATTATCTCTGCTAAAAACTCATTGGATGATAAACTAAAAGGGTTGGATTATGGGGCAGATGATTATATTACAAAACCTTTTCATCTTCCAGAATTAAATGCCAGGGTAAAGGCCATTTACCGCAGAAGGCACTTCGATGGCAGTAATGAAATTGTATTCAATGAAATAAAAATAAATACTGATACTTACGAAGTATTTGTAAACGAAACCAACCTGGTTCTTACAAGAAAGGAATATGAATTACTTATTTATTTTCTGGCAAATAAAAATAGAGTGCTTACCAAACAATCTATTGCTGAGCATCTTTGGGGGGATCATGTAGATTTATACGACTCCTTCGATTTTGTATATCAGCACATAAAAAATCTAAGAAAAAAAATTACTCAACTAGATGGTAAAGATTATATCAATACTATTTATGGAATGGGATATAAATTCAATCCGAATATTTGATTAACTACAAAATGAATTTCCAGCCAGAATGAGATTGTTTCCTCTATGAAATTATTACTTAAAACCACATTATATTATCTGATTATAGCCCTGGCGGTTTTTGGAATTGGAATTTGGATTACTTTTAGTGTAATCAAAAAAGATGTTGACCTTGAAACAGATCGCTATTTATGGGAAAAGGAAAAGGATATTGCCGAAGCCATTTCCAGAGGAGTTTCTACTTCAGATATTAATAATGAGAAAATAAATGTGATTATTCTGACTGGAAATAATTTAGCAGAAGAAAAGCCATATTTTTCCGATACATTAGTTCAGCACCGAATTTTAAAAAGAGATGAGCCCCACAGAAGGCTAAATGCAATCGAAAAAATAAATGACAATTTTTACCAAATCACACTTTATGATGTAATTCTGGAAACTGATGATATCTATGAAAGTAGTGTCTATTCTCTTTCTATGATTTTCCTTCTTCTTGCGCTGGTTTTAGTACTTTCCAGCTTTTTAATCTCTCAAAAACTGCTCAAGCCATTTGAAAACACACTGGATATAATCAAAAAATTCAAATTACAGGATAAAGAACCTTTAAATCTGCCTTATACCAATATTAAGGAATTTTCTGATTTAAATAATTTCATTACCGAAATGACAAGAAAGGTTTATAAGGACTACATCAACCTAAAAGAATTTTCTGAAAATGCATCACACGAAATGCAAACCCCCCTGGCCATTGCTAAAGGAAAAATGGAATTGCTTTTAGAGTCTCCGAACCTGAATGATGAACAATTACAATTGATTGGATCTACCCATCAAGCCATTTCCAAACTTTCCAAACTAGGACAATCCCTTTCTTTGCTTACTAAAATTGAAAATAAAGAATTCTCTAATCTTCAGGAAATTAACCTCACCCAAATTATTGAAAATCTAATTTTCAATTTTAAAGAACTGATAGAATTAAAAGGGATTAATTTGAAAAGTGAACTTGCAGAAAATGTATATGTAAAGATGGATCAAAATCTTTTGGACATGCTTCTTACTAATATTTTGCAAAATGCGATAAGACATAACTTTGAAAATGGGGAAATTAAAATTGATTTAACCGAATCAGAATTGGTCATTTCTAACAGTGGAAAACCCTTAAAAATTGAACCTGAAAAACTTTTTGAACGATTTAGAAAAGATAACCAATCTCAGGAATCGATAGGTTTGGGATTGTCAATTGTCAGGAAAATATGCGATGTAAGCCAGATAATGGTGAAATACACCTATGTAAAGGAATTCCACATAGTCACCCTGGGATTGGAAAAAGTAAAATAAATTACAACTTCAGATTTGCTTCAAAATTGGCTCAAATTTGCCTCAAAGTCTGTGCTTAAACTTGTAGTATAGATGAGCAAAAAAATTCAATTCATATATTGTTTCTCTAATTAGTTCCTATTCATTCAAGATTATGGAACTTTAGGTAGTAATGAGTAATGGGAAAGCCAACGGAATTTTACCGTTGGTTTTTTTTGTACCTTTCATCTAAAATCCTTCTATCACCTTTACAGTAGGTAGCAAATCAAGGTTATGGTGTTTTTTTGATACCTCATTGAACCCTTAAGCCTCCTCAAAATTTTTAGTGCTTATACTTAAATTTTCATTAAACTTTCCTTTTCCAAAATTGTCCAATAGTTTTATGGTTAATCCAAACCTAAAGATTCTAAACAGCAACTTTTTGCTAAATAGGAGATTATTAAGCGCATGGAAAACCTGAATTTATGGAAAGAGTTTAAAGAAGGCGATAAAACAGCCTTTTCTAAAATCTTTAATCAAAACATAAAAATCTTATATAAATACGGTAGCAAATTCACTCCCAATGGTGAAATTGTAGAAGACTGTATCCAGGATTTATTTCTGGACTTGTGGCGAAATCGTAAAACTATTGGCGAAACGGATTCAATTAAAAACTATCTATTAGGAGCTCTAAGAAGAAGAATCATCAGAAAAACCCAAAAAAGCAGACAACTTAATACTGATGTGGAACTTGAAAATTACGATTTTCAGTTGGAAATAAATACGGAGGATCATCTGATAAAAGCTGAACTGAAAGAGGAAGGAAAAGAAAAGCTAAAGGGGGCTATGGAAAATCTTTCGAAAAGACAAAAGGAGGCTATTTATATGAAGTATTTCCATGAAATGAATTATGATGAAATTTCCCAGGCACTTAATATAAACTACCAGTCGGCAAGGAATTTAATCTATGGAGGGCTTAAAACTTTAAAGGATAATATTAAGTATTTAAAAATTATTCTGATTTTTTTCTTAATAAAATTATAATTCCTTACCACTGTAAATCAATTAGTTACATAAATAATTGCATTTTTTTTCAAAAAAAATAAAAAAAATCGAGTACAAAATAAGGACAGGCTACTTATCTGTTCAAAGCTGCTAAAGTTATGGCTGAAGAAATTAATAAATATATCGATTACGGATTAGAAGACTTTGCCCAGGACGAGTACTTCTGCAAATGGGTAAAAAATCCATCAGGAGAAAATCGATCTTTCTGGGAAGGATTTATCCGAAATCATGAAGAAAAGAAAATATTAATTGATGCAGCCAGAAAATTAGTATTACTCACTACCACCAAAGAGGCAGAAATTTCCGATTCACAAATTAATAATATTTGGAAGGGAATTGAAGCGGGAATGGGAGAAGAAACAAAAGTGGTAAAAATTGGAAGCAGAAGCTCTATCAGTAAAAACTGGTATAAATTTGCTGCTGCAGCTGTAATTCTTTTGGGAGTTTTCTTTGTACTCAATCAAAATGAGGTAGAATATTCACCAAAACTGGTAAAAGCTGACATAGGGAAACAATTTGATTTTGAATTACCCGATGGTTCTACTGTAAAATTAAATGCCGGTTCAGAAATTAGTTTTACAAAAGAAACCTGGAATGAAAACAGAATTGTGAATTTAAAAGGAGAAGGTTTTTTTGAGGTAGAAAAAGGATCAAAATTTTCTGTAATTACCAATTTAGGAACTGTGGAAGTTTTGGGAACAAGTTTTAATGTTTTTGCAAGGGAAGGAAAAATGGAAGTTGATTGTTTTACAGGTAAAGTGAAGGTAAGTACTCCCGATAAAGTGAATTCAAAGTTACTAACTCCGGGATTAGGCGTGAAAGTGGCTGAAAAGCAAATATCGGAAACGTACAAATTTGAGGAAGAGGAAAAAGCAACCTGGAGAGCAGGAGAATTTAATTATGATGATAAACCGCTACAGGAAGTGTTTTCAGAACTGGAAAGACAATACAACCTGAAAGTAGAAATTAATACTGACATTAGTGACAAGAAATATACAGGAGTTTTTACCAATGATGATTTGGGTGTAGCGTTGGAGATGATATGTTTTCCAATGGAATTAAATTACAATGTAGAAGGTAACCAGGTGAAAATCACGAAAGAGTAATTTTCTAATAGTAGGGTTTGCCTTTTGCTGAAAGATGAAGATAAAGTTAGCATGCGAATTAAAACTTCAATATTTAAAATACTAGTGCTGTATTTAATCATCACTTTAACATCGTATAACACTTATGGAAAAGACCCTATAATTGTAAATGAAAATTTTAAAAATATCAGCCTTCTGAAGGTAATAGAAGTGCTAAAAAAGGAATATCAACTAAAAATTGCCTACGAAAAAAAGTTAGTTAAAACCATAAATATTAATCAGGAAATCAATCAGCTTCCACTTGAGGAAGCCTGGGAGAAGATTTTAAAAGATACTGGTCTGACCTTTAAAATTATTGGGGATGACCGTGTGGTAATCAGAAAAAAAAACGAAATGAATAATTCAAATAACCATACTGAAAGCACTACTTATACCCTCACAGGTGTAGTAAAAGACAGTGAGACCGGGGAAACCCTGCCTTTCACTTCAGTAAGCCTGAAAGGGACGTCTGGTGGTGTGATTGCCAATCAGGATGGTTATTTTACCCTGGTTGATTTGCCAAAAATGGCAGACTCTATAGAAATTAAGCATTTGGGATACGAAACCATTTCGGTGGATATTGAATCGCTGGATGGACAGGATCTCATCGTGATTGAAGTAAAACCTGATCTTTCGGTTTTGGATGAAGTAGAGGTAAGTGAACAGAATAAAGAGATGCTGGATGTAGCTGAAAACCCTGGTCAGTTTACCCTTAATCCTTCGCTAATTAGTACTTTACCCCAAATTGGCGAAAATGATCTGATGAGGGGAATCCAAATGTTGCCGGGAATCAACAGCACTGGGGAAAAAGCTTCCAGTTTGAATATCAGAGGAGGTTCTCCAAACCAAAACCTGGTGTTGTTCGATGGTTTTACCATCTATCATCTGGACCATTTTTATGGCTTGTTCAGCTCATTTAATACAGATGCTGTAAAAGATATTCAGGTATACAGAGGTGGGTTTGATGCCAAATATGGAGGGCGAGTTTCCGGATTGGTAGACATTACCGGAAAAGCAGGAAATAATAATAAACCAGCAGGCAGCATTGGGGTGAATATGTTGAGTGCCAACCTTGCTGTTGAAACACCAGTGGGTGATAAAGCCACTTTTTTCTTATCAGGTAGAAGAGCCTATACTGATGTTTTACAAACAGATTTGTACAATAAACTATTCAACTATGCAAGGCAAAATACGCCTCAGTTAAATACTAATACCAAACAAAATGAAAATAGAATAGAATCGCCAAAATATTATTATTACGATATCAATACCAAAGTTTCATTTAAGCCTTCATCCAAAGACTTTATTTCCCTAAGTTTTTACAACGGACAGGATGATTATGCTTCCACCAATAACCTGTCTTTTGAAAACAGACTGGGGTCGTATCAGGACCAAACTTTGGAAAAGTACCTAGTGGGTAATACTGGACTTGGACTAAGATGGAATCGGGTTTATAATCAAAAATTATTTGGAACACTCAATCTGGCCTGGTCAAAATACTTTAGAGATTATTCTCTTGAAAGATCTTCTGAAACCAATATTTTGAGAAAGAAAGAAGAAAGGTATTGGGCCATCCAAAGAGAAAATAAAATTAATGAAATTACCGGAAGATTCAATTTTGAATATACCGTAAATGACAAAAATTATCTTGAATTTGGTTTGTTTACTACCTTCAATAAGATTGATTATTCGGATCAGGCAACCGACAATATAAACTTATCAAACTTCTATGCTGAAGGTGCTCAGATAGGAGGATTTATCCAAAATACTTTCTCTCCTTCAGATAAAGTCTCATTTACTTTGGGATTGAGAGAAACATTCTATTCACTAACTAATGAATTTTACCCGGAGCCAAGGTTTTCTCTGAGTTATAAAATTAATGATAACTGGAGATTTAAAGGAGCTATTGGAAGGTATTACCAGTTTATTAACCAAATAGAGCATAGTGCTAATTCTATTATAAACCAGGATTATTGGGTATTGGCAAATGATAAAAATATCCAGGTCCTTTCCTCCGATCATTTTATTCTTGGAGGACGCTATGAAAAAGGAAATTTACTAATAGATGTAGAATTGTATTATAAGAATCTTGAGGGTCTAATTACTACTGTTTTAGATAATGTAACCAGAGGAAATGATCTGAAACCGAGTTGGAGAGTAAAAGATGTTTTATCCAACGGAGAGGGTTTTGTGAATGGTGTAGATGTGTTGATTTATAAAAAAGGGAAAATATATAGTCCATCAATTGGCTATACATTTTCACAAGTAAAACATCAATATAACAGACTAAATGAAGGTAGGTATTTCTATGCCAACAATGATCAGCGACATCAATTTAAGTTTTACAATCAGTTCAAACTTGGAAAATGGGATTTATCAGCGAATTGGGTTTTTCATACTGGCCAACCCTATTCCATACCTTCTGATACTTTAACTCAGGCTAATGGAAATGTGATATTTACCTATGATTCAAGGAATAATGGAAGGCTTCCTAGTTATCACCGATTAGATTTATCAGCCAGCTATAACTTTAAATTAGGCAAAAATTTGGGGAAAATAGGAGTTTCCATGTTCAATGCCTACGATCAGGATAATATTGGAAACCGTGAGTTTATTCTGGATCGGTATCAGGTTTTTCAAGAAGGACAACAATCAGTAAATATTCAAAATGTAACCACCTATGATGAATTTCTATTAGGCAGAACAACCAGCTTATTTTTAAATTTCCAATTTTAATCAACTATTTATAACAAACCATTTAATGAACCAAACAAAGCCATAGTCTTTTAATTATCAATTAGTTAACAAATCAATTTTTAATTTAAATCTTACCTAATTCAAAAACACATAATTAGGTAGGCCTGGAAAATTATTTCCAATTCAAAAATTTAAATCCAAAAATCAAATCATAATCAAAATGAAAAATTCGAAAATCATGAAAAACCAGTTAATGAATTTCAAATCAATAATTGCAGCTTTAATTTTCAGTGTTGCTTTAATAAGCTGCCAGAATGAAGGTGATAATTTATCATCGGATGAAGTATTAGATGCTACAGCATTTTCTGAAAATGCATTTAATGACCTTTCTTATGACATTGATGATGCTACAGTGGATATTGAATTCAGTAACGGAAGAAGAGGTATAGGATTTAAGGATTGCGCCACAAGAAACATCGAAGAGCCAGAAGAAGGTGGATATCCAAAAACTATCACCATTGAATTTGGTGAAGATTGCACTAATCCAGCCGGACATTCAAAATCTGGAAAAATCATCATTATCTTAACAGGGGCAAAAGATGAAGTTGGTTCTCAAAAGATAGTGGAATTCGAAGATTTTTATGTGAATGACAACAAGGTAGAAGGAAAAAGAACCATTACCTACCTTGGCGATTACACTTATTCAATTGTAATGGAAGGTGGAAAAATCACTACTCCTGAAGGGGAAGTGATTACCAGGGAAGCCAACAAAGAAAGAAAAATGATTGAAGGAATGGATACTGAAATCAGAAGTGACAATGTTTTCCAAATCACCGGAACTGCCAGTGGATCAGCAGAAGGCACCAGTTATTCTAAGGAAATCACTACCCCATTAATTTCCTCTTTGAATTGCCCATGGATAAAATCTGGTGTAATAGAAACCACTATTGGCGAAACCATAGCAACGCTTGACTTCGGAGATGGCACCTGTGATAATCTTGCAGTGAGAACTGTAGATGGAGAATCTGAAGAAATTGAAATGGATTTTAGAATAAGAAGAAGGGTGTGGAAAAGATTAAAAAAATAAAAAAAAATTTATAAATACACAGTTGAAGTTTTGAAGTGGAAATCCTTTCTGTATTTTACGGAAAGGATTTTTTTTATACTTTTTGTCTTGGAAACACACGTGTCGAATTTGCTAGCAGAGGCCAGTTGGGTATTTACTTACACCAAAGTTTTTCATTTGCTGCAATTTCCAAAACTGGTAAGCTTATGACATTAATTGCATTTTTAAGACTGTTTTTATGATCCATTTGATGTATATCCTTTTCACACTGCATTTTACCTGTTTTAAAATATAAACGGATTGCATTTTTATTAGTAAATTTTACTCTTTCTTGATCTGTATAATCAAATGTATAGAATACATCAACATTAATTTTTCTAAAAGACTGGTCAATTAATACAACTTGCTTAGGATCAAAATAAATAGTGTCTTTCACTTGATTAAAATCATAATCAACCAATATATTATTATGATACCTTCTAATATATATATCTAAATCAAATGCCTCTGTTTCATATAAAAACTTATCAGAACCATCTATGGTGTAAAAATAGGGTTTACACCCAAAACAAAATAAAAGTAGAATTAATAATCCTTTATCATACATTTTAATCTAAATATGGTGCCTGTATGCACCCT
>JAHQVQ010000292.1 GCA_019634305.1 Flammeovirgaceae bacterium
CCATCATTGGATCGCCAACAGTAGCCATTTCCCAATCCAAAATTGCTTCTATTTCATTGAGATTATTGGGATTGAGCACCAGGTTATCATATTTAAAATCGTTGTGAATAAATGAAGTTACATATTTTTTTGGCTGATTAGCCATCATCCAGTCTGCTAATTCATTCATTTGCGGAATTTGATCCGTTTCAGCCTTAAAGTACCGGTTTATCCATCCATCTACCTGTCTTTCTACATAACCCTTAGGTTTTCCAAGTTTTTCTAAACCAGCTTTTTTGACATCAACTTTATGCAAATCTGCAAGATTTCGAATGGCAGATTGGGAGAGTTTCCGCATTAGATCTGGTGCTAGTGAAATCCCTTTTGGAGCCTTATCTCTAAGGATCACCCCTTTTTTCCTTTCCATCAGGTAAAAAGGATTGCCAAGAATTCTATCATCAAGAGAAAATAGTACAGGTTTAGGAACTTTTATGCCAACTTTAGAAAGGGCGTTAAGTACTTTGAATTCTCTACCCATATCGTGAGCAGATTTAATGTTAGCACCAAAAGGAGGTTTTCTCAAAACCCATTCATTATTACCATATTTAATTAGATAAGTGAGGTTGGAAAAGCCACTGGGAAATTGGGATATTTCTAATTTCCCTTCATTTTTACCAAATGAATGATGGAAAAAGCGCTGGAGCTTATATTCATCCAATTCTTCTCCTGGCCTTATATTTTTTGGTTGGTCAATTATTTCGGACATAAATAAAAGGTAGGTGCATTTATCCTTTAAAATCTATTTTTTTATGGGAACCATCACAAAATGGTTTACTTGCTGATCCTTCACACCTGCAAAAAGCGGTTGATTTCGCTTTCTTTTCTTCACTTCCATCACTGTGTTTTACAAGAATATCTCCTTTTATTAATAATGGACCATTGGGAAAAACCTCTGCTGAAATGGCTTCATTTTCTGTTTTCCCCTTTTCATTATTGTACCAGGTAAGTGCTCCGGATGGACATTTATCTACTTGTTGGGAAATTCTTACAGAAGAAGAACCATGCATTTTTATCCAGGGGCGTTTATTCGGATTAAAAACATTATACAATCCTTTCCAGCAATTGGTACTGTGAATACACTTATTAGTTTCTCAAACCACTGTGATTTCCCCATTTGAATATTCCTTTATAACTTCTTTTTTTTCGCTTATTAATAGTTGTTGGTTAAATCGCTTTTTACAAATTAGAAAAAGTTATGGAAAGGCACTAATAATTTGATTGAATTCTTGATTGTAAAATCTTTTTCACAAAAGTTAGCTTGTTATTTTCTTGAAATGAAACAAATCCTTTACTCATTATGTTTTTCATTCTCGCTATAAATTCCAATCTTGAGGAAATTTCTACCTTATTTTTTTAATTTTTCCCCTAACCAAAATGGATCTGTTATCATTCCTAAAATTTCATGAAGTTTTGGGTACAGTACCTGAAAGTCAGTTGCAATGGTTTATTGATCATGCTGAAGAATATACTTATGAGGTAGACGAAATAATTTTTAAGCCCAATGATGATGTGATAGAACTCCAAATTGTTTTGGAAGGGGTGATTAGGGTTTACAGAGTCCAAAATGGGCAACAAAAAGATTTTTTTAGAATGGAAAAAGGAAGCATTTCCGGGGTATTGCCCTATTCTAGATTAAAGAAAGCCTCTGCTTATGCAACAGCCGTAGAGAAATCGAGTGTAATTGGCTTAAACAAATCCTTTTTTCAGGAAATGATCCATGAAAACTATGAGCTCACTGAGGTTTTTGTTCATCAAATGACTTCGCGAGTAAGGAGCTTCACCATGAGGCAACAAATGGATGAAAAACTTATTTCTTTGGGTAAATTATCGGCAGGCTTGGCACACGAGTTGAATAATCCGGCTTCTGCAATTGTGAGAAGTTCTCAGGCACTTAAAAATCACCTAAAAGTTTTACCTGGGAATTTTAAAAAGGTGATTAAAATAAAAATGGAGGATGAGGAAGTTGATGCTGTGAATAATATTCTATTCTCCAGAATTAATTCGAAAGGAGGTAGTCAAATATCCATCTCCTTAATGGAAAAAACTGAATTGGAAGATGAATTGGAGGATTGGCTGGAAGAGCATGGAATAGATGATGCATATGAACTTACCGAAAATTTAATTGACTTTGGTTTTGAAACTGAAGATTTAGATGAGATTTTAGAACATGTTCCTGAAAACTATTTTCCTCCAATTATGAAATGGATAAATGATAATCTGACTACAGAAAAAATGGTAGGAGAAATTGAGGAAGCATCCAAAAGAATTTCCCACTTGGTAAATTCCGTGAAATCCTTCACTTATATGGATAAGGATATGGATAAACAAGAAATAGATATTTCTGAAGGCATAAGAAACACTATCAATATTTTAGCCCATAAACTAAGGAAAAATAATGTTACTTTTATTGATGAATTTTCTGCTGATCTTCCAAAAATAAAGGCATTTCCGGGCGAATTAAATCAGGTTTGGACCAATCTTTTTGACAATGCTATAGATGCAATGGAAGCTTTTGGTGGAAATTTAAAAGTAGGAGCGAAAGAAGAGGGAGGATTTATTAAAGTGGATATTTTGGATAATGGAACAGGAATTCCAGAGGATGTGGTTTCCAAAATATTTGACCCCTTTTTTACTACAAAAGACATGGGAAAAGGGACTGGTCTGGGTTTGGATATGGTTCAAAAAATTATTTCAAATCATAATGGAGAAGTAAAGGTGGAATCAAAACCTGGTAATACTAAATTTATGGTATGCCTTCCCATAAAAAACTAAAAAACCTAACTCAAAACTAACCATCGATGAAAAAACCAATCATTTTTGCCGTAGATGATGACCCTCAGGTATTAAGAGCTGTAGTAAGAGATTTAAAATCCAAATACAGAAAAGACTTTAGGATCATTAGTACAGAATCAGCAGATGAGGCACTTGCTACCATAATTGAATTAAAGAAAAAAGGAGAGGTAATAGCATTATTTCTTTCTGACCAAAGAATGCCCGAAATGCTTGGGGTGGATTATTTGGAAAAGGCTAAACCTAATTTCCCAGAAGCAAAAAGAATTCTTCTTACTGCTTATTCAGATACAGATACCGCTATAAAAGCCATAAATGACGTACAGCTAGACTATTATTTAATGAAACCCTGGGATCCTCCTGAGGAAAAGCTCTTCCCAATCATTGATGATCAATTGGAAGAATGGGAAATTAATTATCATCCTGATTTTACTGGTGTAAAAATAATTGGCTATCAATATTCTCCTAAGTCACATAAAATCAAGGACTTTCTTTCAGGAAACCTTTTTCCCTATCAATGGCTTGACGTTGAAATAAATCCCAAAGCCAAAGAATTATTGGCTCTAAATGAAACTGAATTAAGAGAATTACCAGTACTTATTTCAGAAGACGGGGTGGTATTAAAGGATCCTTCTTTAGAAGAAATAGGGCAAAAAATAGGGCTTACTACGAAAGCTTCTTCCGATTTGTATGATGTTGTGATAATAGGAGCTGGTCCGGCTGGACTAGCAGCTGCTGTGTATGGTGGATCAGAAGGGTTAAACACGCTTTTAATAGAAAAAAGGGCTCCAGGAGGACAGGCAGGGACTAGTTCCAGAATAGAGAATTACCTGGGTTTTCCAAAAGGGCTTAGTGGAGCAGATCTTTCAAGGAGAGCAGTAGCACAAGCCACACGCTTTGGAGTAGAGTTTCTTTCACCACAGGAAGTAAATACTATCGAAGTTCAAGATAATTATAAAATTATTCAGTTGTTAAATGGCAAAAAAATTAATACCAAGAGTATTATTATTACAACTGGTGTGGAATACAGAAAGCATCCTGCGGCAGGAATTGAAAACTTTACTGGAGCAGGAGTGTATTATGGAGCAGCTAGTACAGAAGCGACTTCAACTAAAGACAAAGAAGTATATATAGTAGGAGGAGGAAATT
The DNA here is from genome assembly GCA_019634305.1 of Flammeovirgaceae bacterium. Classification (GTDB taxonomy): domain Bacteria; phylum Bacteroidota; class Bacteroidia; order Cytophagales; family Flammeovirgaceae; genus Flexithrix. Next base: position 3,979 of record JAHQVQ010000292.1, read on the forward strand.
CAGCGGGTCAGGCTGCAGTATACCTATCGAAATTTGCTAAAAATGTTTATATCCTGGTCAGGCGTGAAAGCCTGAATGATACCATGTCTTCTTATCTGATTGATCAAATTGATGGCATTGAAAATATTCATCTGAAAGGGAAAACTATTATTAAAAAAGCTGAAGGTGATGATCGGTTGACTCACTTGATAATTGCCGATGTGGATGGAGAAAACGAAAGAAAAGTTGATGCTGGAGGACTTTTTATTTTCATTGGTGCAAAACCATTTACAGAATGGCTGGAAAAAAATGTATTAAAAGATAATAAAGGCTATGTTGTCACTGGAAGGGAATTGGTTAATTTTCCTGAGTATAAAAAGGTTTGGAAATTAAGCAGGAACCCATATTTGCTGGAAACTTGTACTCCGGGAATATTTGCTGCAGGTGATGTTCGCTCTGGAGCAATGAAAAGAGTAGCATCAGCGGTAGGAGAAGGAGCGATGGCAATTAGTTTTGTACACCAGTATTTAGGGGAGGTTTAATCTCCAAACTGCAAAAAAACTGGCGCAGGATCACCCTTGTGCTTTTAATTGCTTTTCATCGTCTCGCAGGATTTTTATATTTCTGAAATTGAAAACATTGAGAATATAGCTTTGTAAACTAGGTCATTTTATTTAAGAGATTTACTATCCACCATTTCTCCCTCACAGCTTCCAAGGATTTCACCCTTCAACCTGACTTACTTTTTTGTCATTGCCACAAAAAAGTAAGCAAAAAAAGTCTAGTCAGAAAGATGCTTCCCCCTGCAATCCCAATACACCTCCCCGCCTTTCTGACAACCCACCCTAATTTCTATTTCTATCAAACAACATATCTTTTAAGTATTTAAAAGGGTTCCTTTGAGTCCCAATTCAAAAGATTGATTTTTTTGGAAGAAATTTTAAAATTCCTCGGTCATATGCATTCCAAAAATAAAGTTCACCACCATACCAAAATACTTCAACTTTTTCCCCAATCTTAAAGGGTTTTATGATATTGTTGGCATACTTTAATTTAATAAGCTTAGCATCATTTAACTCGTTTTGTATTTTCACATATGGATATGGGATTTGTGTGAAATCATTTCTTATTGGGACTTTATTATCTCTGTATTCAATTACTTCTCCCATTAATTTTATCTTATTTTTCCTTATCCTATAAAAATCAATTTTCCCTATGGATTTCATAGTAAGGTAAAAAATGGGTATGATTATTATAATCCAAATCATTTTTTTTGTTTGGTATTATCTATGAGGAACTTCTAAAGTTAAAGGAACTACTTTTGAATATTAAATATCAATGAAAGTATCTTTCAAAAATCAATAACAAAAAAACCTCCCCAATTCAGGGAGGTTTTTTACTTCAAAAATTAATTACCAAAATTGCATTAAGCTTTTTCCAATGTTTCATTTGATTTAGGAGCTCCAGAAAGGATTTCCTCATCAGCAAAATCAGAATATTTTTCAAAGTTTTTATTAAACTTATTGGATAGCAAGTTTGCCATTTTGTTGTATTCAGCCTTGTCTTCCCAAGTGTTTATTGGTAGTAATAATTCACTTGGAACACCAGGGCACTCTGTTGGCATTTGCACACCGAATATATCATGTTTTACGTACTCTACATTTTCCAATTGACCTTCTAGGGCTGCGGTAATCATTGCTCTTGTGTATTTCAATTTCATTCTTGATCCTACACCGTGAGCACCACCAGTCCAACCTGTATTCACCAACCAAACATTCACATCAGTATTTTTCATTTTATCCCCAAGTATTTTGGCGTATTTGGTTGGGTGAAGTGGTAAGAATGCTGCTCCAAAGCAAGCTGAGAAAGTAGCTTGTGGCTCTGTGATACCCATTTCAGTACCTGCAACTTTAGCAGTATATCCTGAAATAAAGTGGAACATAGCTTGTCCTGGGTCTAACTTAGAGATTGGAGGCAATACACCATAAGCATCACAAGTAAGAAAGAAAATATTTTTTGGCACATCTCCTATAGATGGCTCAGCTGCATTATCAATATGGTCTAGAGGATATGAAACTCTGGTATTTTCTGTAACTCTGGTGTCTTCAAAATTAACAGTTCGGGTACCTTCATGGAATCTGGTATTTTCCAGAATAGCACCGAATTTTATAGCATCCCAAATTTCAGGTTCTTTTTCTCTGGAAAGGTTTACAACTTTAGCATAGCATCCACCTTCAAAGTTGAAAACACTGGTGTCTGTCCATCCGTGTTCATCATCTCCAATAAGTTTTCTATTAGGATCAGCTGAAAGTGTAGTTTTTCCAGTTCCAGAAAGACCAAAGAATACAGCTGTATCACCTTTTTCACCAATATTAGCTGAGCAGTGCATAGAAAGTACACCTTTATCCTCTGGTAAGTGATAATTCATTACTGAGAAAATACCTTTTTTGATTTCTCCTGCATATCCAGATCCACCTACCAGAATTATATTTTTAGTTAAGTTCACTAATGCGAAATTACTGTGTCTGATACCGAATCTCTTTGGATCAACTATAAATTCTGGTGCATCAATTACAGTAAATTCAGGAGTAAAACTTTCTAATTCTTCTCTATTTGGATTAATGAACATATTGAAGCAAAATAGGTTTTGCCATGCCTGAGTGTTCACAAATCTTACTTTCAATTGATATTTTGGGTCGGCTCCAGCATATCCTTCTCTAACATAAAGCTCTTTGTTATAAAGGTACTTTATCATTTCATCATAAATCTCATCGAATGTTTCAGGGCTAATCGCCTGGTTTATTTCTCCCCACCATACTGTATTTTCCGATTTCTCATCTTTTACAACATACTTGTCTTTAGGGGCTCTGCCAGTGAATGCACTGGTATCTACCATAACAGCGCCTGTGTCTGTCATCATGCCTTCATCTCTTCTCATAATTTCCTCATACAACTCTGCGGGTGTATAGTTCCAATGAACTTTTGCGGATTTAATGCCAATAGAATAGAGGTCTGAAATTTTAGATCTTATACCATCTTGTCTCATGGGTGATAGCTTTTGAAGTTAGAAATAATATAATTTAAAAATATTTTGAGTCATTCGCTAATGATTTCGTAACAAAAATAGGAAGGGGTTACTCAAGCTAAAATGATAAACATCAGCATTAATTTATGATCTCTGTTAGAATATTTATGAGGTTGGAAGGAAATTTAATAGTATATTAATACTGTGAGGAGGCAAATTAATTTAGAAAAAATTTTGTATCAAAAAATGAGGGAAAGCAAAATAGGGTTGCCTGAAATTTATATCAGACAAACCCTTTAAAATATTAGGATAATGAATATTTGATTCGGTTACTTTACCTTTTCCTTAAGAAATCCTGCAGTATGATTCCCTTCTAATTTCACCATTTCTTCGGGAGTTCCTTCAAAGCAAATAGTTCCTCCTTTATCACCTCCATCCGGACCAAGATCAATTACCCAGTCTGCTGATTTAATGATTTCCATATTATGCTCAATAATAATTACTGTATGTCCTTTTTCAACAAGTGCATTTAGGGCAATTAATAGTTTATTGATATCATGGAAATGAAGGCCGGTAGTAGGCTCATCAAATACAAAAAGTACTTTATCATCAAGTTTTAAATTCCCTTTAACTAAGAAAGAGGCTAATTTTACCCTTTGGGCTTCTCCACCACTGAGTGTATTTGAAGACTGTCCTAATTTTACATAGCCAAGACCAACATCCTGAAGAGGTTTTAACTTGTCTGAAATTTTCTTATTTCCCTTAAAGAATTCCAAAGCCTCATCAATACTCATTTCCAAAATTTGGGAAATATCCTTTTCCTTGTATTTTATTTCCAGAATTTCACTTTTAAACCTTTTCCCTTTACAAGATTCACAAGTGAGGAAAATATCGGCCATGAACTGCATTTCTATTTTTGTGGTGCCTTCTCCCATACATTCTTCACATCTACCTCCATCCACATTAAAGGAGAAAAACGCAGGTTTATATCCTCTTTGCTTGGATAGAACCTGATCGGAAAAAAGCTGCCTGATGGCATCATACGCTTTTACATATGTAACAGGGTTGGATCGGGAAGATTTACCAATAGGATTTTGATCTACAAATTCCATGTGGGTAATTTGCTTCAAATCACCATCTATTCTATCCACTTTGGAAACTGAATCATGGTAGCCTCCCAAATGTTTGGATAATACAGGAAACAAAATTTGTCTCACCAAAGTAGATTTCCCAGAACCACTTACTCCGGTGATTACAGAAAGGACGCCTAAAGGAAATTTTACATTAATGTTTTTAAGATTGTTCTGTCTGCAACCCACAAGTTCTATGAACTTCTTCCAATTTCGTCTTTTGGTAGGAATAGTTATTTCCTCAATTCCATTCAGATATCGGGCGGTATGGCTAACATCCTTATTTTCCAATTTGAAAATATCTCCTTGAAAAATAAGGTTTCCACCAAAGTTTCCTGCATCTGGCCCAATATCAATAATTTGGTCAGCTGCTCGCATTACTTCTTCTTCGTGTTCCACCACAATTACGGTATTGCCCAGTTTTTTTAGTTCCAGCAATACGCTAACCAGGTTTTTTGTATCTCTTGGATGGAGCCCGATACTGGGTTCATCCAAAATATACATGGAACCAACAAGGGCACTTCCTAAAGAAGTAGCCAGTTTTATCCTTTGATATTCTCCACCTGAAAGGGTGGAAGTAAGTCGGTTTAAGGTGAGGTATCCTAAGCCTACTTTTTCCAAATATTCAAGTCTGTTTTTGATTTCTGTTAAAATACGATTGGCAACTTCCTGATCATTCTTATCTAGCTTTAGGTCTTTGAAAAACAAAGAAATTTCATTGATAGGCAGTAAGACTAAATCGATAATGGATTTATTGGCAATTTTAACAAAGCTAGTATCTTTCCGTAAACGAGTGCCTTTACAATCAGGGCAAACAGTTCTTCCTCTGTACCTGGATAACATCACCCGATACTGGATTTTATGAGATTTTGATTCCAGGTATTTAAAGAAAGCATCAATACCTTCAAAATATTCATTACCCGTCCAAAGTAAATCTTTTTGTTCCTGATCGAGTTCGTAATAAGACCTGTGAATAGGGAAATCGAATCGGATACCATTGGAGATTAATGGTTTTAGCCACTTGCTCATGGTTTCACTTCTCCATGGGGCAATAGCGCCTTCATAAACGGAAAGATTCTTATCCGGAATAACCAAATCTTCATCTATTCCAAGAATTTTCCCAAAACCTTCACAGGTTTTACAGGCACCATAAGGATTATTAAAAGTGAAAAAATTTACACTTGGTTCTTCAAAAGTAATTCCATCTCTTTCAAATTTATCAGAGAATTTTTTCTCAGTTTTTTCGCCTGCTTTTGGGATTATTTCAATGTTGCATTCCCCATGCCCTTCAAAGAATGAAGTTTGCACAGAATCTGCCATCCTGAATAAATTATCCTCATCATTATATTTCACCACATTTCTATCAACAAGGATTTTTATTTTATCCTTCTTTTTGAATTTGTGATTTTCTTCCAATAAATCTTCAATAAGAAAAACTTCTCCATCTATTACAATTCTGGCAAAACCTTGTTGCATCAATAATTTAAGCTCATCAAGGGCAGTCCGATTGTCTTTTAGAACCAATGGTGCAAGGATCATCACACGGGTTCCTTCCGGGAAAGACTGAATATAATTTACAACATCTGAAACATTATCCTTAGTTACTAATTCGCCACTTTCAGGGGAATATGTTTTTCC
>JAHQVQ010000293.1 GCA_019634305.1 Flammeovirgaceae bacterium
ATGATGCGCTTAATTTTACCATTGGATTAAACTCTCCTCATTCCAACTACATGGTAAAAGTTGATGGCGATGAAATAATTTTAAGTGGAAAGGCCAATGATTATTCTCTTAAAGAACAAAAGAGAATTAATGGAATTGAGCCTACAATTTATCCTGAAAGTAAGCTGACTTTTGAAGCCCGGTTGCTGGTAACCCATGAAGGAGGAAGTTTGCTTCAGGAAGGGGAAACAATTAAAGTAACTAATGCAAAAAATGTAACTCTCAAGTTAGTTGGAGCAACTAGTTTTGTAGATTATACTGATATCAGTGCTAGTCCTTCAAAGCGTTGTGAAATCTATTTGAAGCAAATAAAGGAAAAGTCTTATGAAGCATTAAAAAAAGAGCATACACAAGATTATAAGAATTTATTTGACCGAGTTCACTTGAATTTAGGGGAATCAGAAATTTCCAGCCGGCCAACTAATGAGCGACTAATCTCTTTTAAGCAGGATGAAGATCCGAATTTGGTTGCTCTTTTATTTAACTACGGGCGGTTTTTGTTAATTTCCTCTTCTCGGATGGGAACCCAACCAGCGAACTTACAGGGAATCTGGAACGACCAGCTTAAGCCATCATGGGATAGCAAATACACCATTAATATTAATACTGAAATGAATTATTGGTTAGCAGAAATTACTAATCTTTCTGAATTGACAGGTCCTTTAATTCAAATGGTGGAAGATTTATCAAATACAGGACAGCAGGTAGCCAAAGATCATTATAATCAGAGTGGCTGGGTGGCCCATCATAATACTGATTTATGGAGAGGAGCCGCTCCAATAAATAATGCAAATCATGGGATTTGGGTTTCTGGGGGAGCCTGGCTAAGCCAACATTTATGGTGGCATTACCAGTTTACCAATGATAAAGTATTTCTTGAAAAACGAGCATATCCAATTCTGAAAGAGGCATCAAGATTTTTTGTTGGATATCTTGTGCCTCATCCTGAAAATCCTGAGTGGCTTGTAAGTGGGCCAAGTAATAGTCCGGAAATAGGAGGGCTTGTAATGGGGCCTACAATGGATCATCAGATTATCCGAAATTTATTTGCAAATACCATTGAAGTTGCAGAAATACTTGAAGTTGATGCAGATTTTGTAGAAATGATCAGAAAAACCCGGACTAAAATTGCACCCAATATGATAGGCAAACATGGGCAATTGCAGGAATGGGTGGCAGATATGGATGATCCCGAAAACAAGCACCGCCATGTTTCCCATTTATGGGGATTGTATCCGGGAAATGAAATTCATCCTTTAACTACTCCCGAATTGGCAGAAGCTTGTAAAATAACACTTTTACATCGTGGAGATGGAGGAACTGGATGGTCCAGGGCATGGAAAATTAATTTTTGGTCTAGGTTATTGGATGGAGACCATGCTTATTTATTGTTGAAGAATTTAATGGTTCCTGCTTTTTCCAGTACTTCTGACAAAGAAAATGGAGGATTGTACATGAACCTTTTTGATGCACATCCGCCTTTCCAAATTGATGGGAATTTTGGTGCAACATCAGGTATTACCGAAATGTTGTTGCAATCTCATTTAAGGGATGAAAATGGTGATTACTTCCAGGATATTCTACCGGCACTTCCAGGGGCCTTCGATGAGGGTGGAATTACTGGAATAAAAGGCCGTGGTGGTTTTGAATTTTCAATAGAATGGGAAAACAGTAAACTACTTTCAGTAGAAATAAAATCAATTTATGGAGAGAAATTGAACATTAGATACAATGGGAAATTAATTTCACGAGAAACAATTAAAGGGGAAACCTATTCTTTTAAGGGTTCGGATTTTATTTGATTTATAGGGAAACATAAGGGAATAATTAATGTGATCAGATTTGATCCCTTAGATCTGGAGGCCAAGAAACGGAATATGTATTTAGTTGAATTTTTAGCAATATAAGCACCCGTGCTCCATACCGGGTATTATTATTTCAGAGAAATAGTAATCTCTATATCAGTCTTTTACGGCAAAATAATACACGGTTAATTTTGAAATAATATTTAAAAGGAAATTAATTTGGGAAACTACTATAATATTGAAATGATGATAAAACTATTTAATATAACGTTTGTTTTGCTATTAACCTTTGGTTGTAAAACACAGGTGAAAAAGGAACAATTAAAAGTTGAAAAACCAAATGTAATCCTGATTCTTGCAGATGATATGGGCTGGTCTGATTTGGGCTGTTATGGCAGTGAAGTCGAAACTCCCAATCTGGATAAAATGGCATTTGAAGGAATGAGGTTTACTCAGGTCTATAATACAGCCAAGTGTTTTCCATCAAGGGCTTGTCTGTTGACTGGATTATACTCACAACAAACCGGGTATAACAAAAACTTTAAACAACCTATAAACAATGCGATTACACTGGGTGAATTGTTCCAAAGTGAAGGCTACACTACGATGTGGTCTGGAAAGCATCATAGTACAGAAAATCCAATTACCAGAGGTTTTGACCATTACAGCGGTTTGCTGGATGGAGCCTGCAATTACTTTAATCCAGGTATGCAAAGAGAAGGCGAAGGTCAACCCGTTCAGAAAAGAAATAATAGAACCTGGTGTATTGAAGGAGAAGAATTTAAACCCTATACACCAGAATCCAAAGATTTTTATACAACAGATGTTTTTACTGACTATGCATTGGGATGGTTGGATCAGCACAAAGAAGAGAAAAAACCATTTTTCCTATATATGGCATATAATGCTCCTCATGATCCATTGATGGCCTGGCCAGAAGATATTGCCAAGTATAGAGGGAAGTACCGTGAAGGTTATGAGGTAATAAGGCAGAAAAGATTTGCAAAACAAAAGGAAATGGGACTTCTTTCGGAGAACTATCCATTATCGGAATCGATGCATAAAAAATGGGAAGAGTTAACGGAAGAAGAAAAGGATGAGGAAGATTTGGTAATGGCTGTTTATGCGGCTATGATAGACCGTCTGGATCAAAATATTGGTCGGTTGCAAAGCAAATTAAAGGCACTCAAAGTGGCAGAAAACACTCTGATTATCTTTGTATCAGACAACGGTGCCTCTTCTGAAGTGGTAAACATTAATGGTTCTGGTGAAATTGGTTCCATGACCGAATGGACCTCCTTGAAAAAAGATTGGGCGAATGTGGCAAATACTCCTCTGAGGTACTATAAAAATTATAGCTATGAAGGGGGAATAAAAACACCTATGATTGCCTATTGGCCAAAGGGCTTGAAAAATAAGAATACAATTTCAGATACTCCGCTTCACTTCATTGATTTTATGTCAACTTTTTCTGAACTGAGTGGTGCCACTTACCCTACCCAATTCAGAGAACAGGAAATTACACCCATGCAAGGAATCAGTTTTCTCCCTTTGTTGAAAGGAGAAGAAATAAACCGTAATCAACCTCTATTTTGGGAATGGGCTAAAGGGAGAGCTATTCGAGATGGGGATTGGAAGTTAGTTGCTTTCCAAGGAAAATGGGCGCTTTTTAATTTAAAAACTGATCCGGTAGAACAAACCGATTTGTCAGAAACAAATCCAGATAAACTGAATGAATTAAAAGCCAAATTTGATGTTTGGGCCAAAGAAGTTGGAAATGTTGATATATAAGCTAATCAGAATTTCTAAGCTGAGTTTATAATACTATATATGGAAAACTTAAGACTCTCTTTTTAAGAAAGTTGTTTTTACCCAATAATAAAAATAAAATTAAGGAAGGTTATTTTTTAAGCAAACAAATCTAAAATAGGTTTTCCCTGACCATCCGGAGTGGTATAAAATGGCCTTCCTTCAATAGTATAATTTGTTTCGGGATGAATCCCTAATGCATGATATATGGTTTGATGCACCTGGTCAATTACTACTGTATTTTCAATGGAAGAACATGGTCTTTCATCTGCAGTTTTGCCATAAACCAATCCTTTTTTTATTCCTCCACCCCACATAAGTATGGAACTTCCATCAGTGAAATGCCTGTGCATGCCATAGAATTTTTCATCTTCTATAATATCAGGTTGATTTCGCACCTGATCCTTTACTGTTTTTCCGGGCCGACCTTCCAGCATAGCATCCCTGCTAAATTCACTGGCTAATATAATCAGGGTCCTATCCAGATGTCCTGATTCATCCAAATCTTTGATAAGTTGTGCAACAGGACCATCAATCAATTCCTTCATTTTTATCATTCTTGTATGTCCATTTTCATGAGTATCCCACCCAAGGAACGGTTCATATTCTGTAGAAACACTCACAAACCTGGCCCCATTCATGGCTAATCTTTTGGCAGTCAAACATCCTAAACCAAATCTACCTGTGTTGTAAATATTATATTTCTCTTGTGGTTCCTGAGTTAAATCAAACACCATGGATTCTGGAGAATTCAATAATCTGTAGGATTGTTCCATAGACCTCATTAGAGATTCCCTCTGGTAATCACTTCCCCTTTCCATGACCTTGCTCTTTTCTGTCAATTCCTTATAGAGCTTATATCTTGCTTCGAATCTTTTTAGCGACATCCCCTGAGGAGGACGGACACTTTCCAAACCGCTTGAAGGATCTGGAATTAGAAATGGTCCAAATTCACTCCCTAAGAAACCAGCAGTATGAAAGGCTTTTAACTCTTCACCTTCTCCAACTGTAAAACGTTGACCCATAGAAATAAAAGGAGGAATAACTGGGTTTATTGGTCCAAGTTCTTTAGCAATCCAGGCACCTAAATGTGGAACTTGTACCGATTGTGGCGGTTCATAGCAAGTATGCCAATGGTATTGATGACGGGTATGGAGAATATGCCCTAAATCTGCGGATTTGTAGGACCTGATAATGGCTCCCTTGTCCATAATGCTACCAATGGATTCAAGTCCTTCGGAAAAATCTAATCCATCTACCACGGTAGGGACTTTTGGGAATGAACTTAAAATTCTTTTACTTTCCATTCCCTTTTCATAGGGTGCATAAGCTTTAGGATCGAAAGTCTCGGTATGTGCCATTCCTCCTGCCATCCAAAGCAAAATAACGGTATCTGCTTTTGTATTAATTGGAGCGGGAGTATTACAGGAGCTCAAAAAACTAGCTGTAGGAATACTTGTGGAAGCTGCTACCAGGCTGGCAGTACCCATTTTTTTAATAAATTCCCTTCGCTGATTTACGGTATTTTTGTCCATATTTTAATAGATAAATTGAAATTCTGGTGAAAGCAATGTTGCCCAAAACAGATCTTGTAATCCTTCTTTATCTGGTCTTTCACCTAAAATACTCAACATGATATTCTTTTCTTTTTTCGTTGGCATTCTGCCAAAGGATTTTTGATATAAAGCATCCACAATTTTTTCTCCCTGGTAATTATTTTCCTCCAACCATGTGCTCGCCCCATCTTCCAATACTTTGTTGAAAAATTCTCCATTAGTAAGCTCTAGAGCTTGTAGTAAAGTAGCCTGGTTGTCTCTGGAAGTAGTCACATTTTCCCTACTCGGACGCCCAAGTGCTTTCATAAACGGATGTTGCCTCACCAAACTGGCTCGGGCATATGAAGACACATTATCATCAAAATTATAACTCAATAACCTGTCCCAATGCTTGGAACCATAGTTCAATACGCTTCCCCATTCCTTATCATCAAATTCAAGGGTAAGCCAATTTTCCTCAGGGATGATATCAGTACTTTTCCAATCCTCACCTTCTTCAGATACTTCAGCAGATTGTATAATTGTTTCAAGACTATCCTTTTGAAGGATCCTCATTACAAATAATATCCCTGCAGGATTAGCAATCTTTCCCTCGTTTTCCCCCTCGATGGCTATAATATTTTCTCCTGTATTTAGGTATCTGGTAACATCAAATTTATCTACTTTTCTCCAATCTGCACCCATAGAAACCTTTTGTTCATTCAAATAGAGCGTATAGGAATGATCGACCGAGATAATAGCTTTAGCCTGAATGATCTCTTTTTTAGTTAAGTTAAACTTATGCCGAAAATACCTCTTTCCCGGTTCGGGTAATACGTCCCGGTCAAATTTCCTTTCTCTATGCCAAATTCTTCTAGTTGAAAAACCCTCACCAGTGGGATCAAAAGCAGCTGCATAATATACTGGAGAAATAATCTGGCTAACAGCATCTGAAAACTGTTCCGCACTTAGTCTTCTGATAATTGGGCCTTCAAATACATATTTTGAAGATTTAATTTGTTCTAATTTTTTATAGTCAATGGTAGGAAGCTGGTAGACCTTAGAAGTCATAATCATTTTCATCAAATGCTTTAGGTCATGACCAGAAGCAATAAAATCAGCAGCTAACCAATCAAGCAAAGCAGCATCCCATGGAGCATTGTCCATTTCATCAAGTGGTTCAATTATCCCTCTTCCCATTAGTCTCTCCCAGATTCGATTGGTAATAGTTCGGTACAATCTCCCATTTTCCGGCTTTACCATTACTTCTGAAAGTTTCAATAAACGCTCTTTTAAGCTGTCAGCTTCTACAGCTCCAAGTTCTGGATATAGAAAATTGACTTTAGCCATTTTTCCTATTGGCTTATCACATCTGTTTAATTCTAAAACCGAATCTGCAAAAATGGAAGCAAAGCCATAGGCCTGGTCCAAGGTAAGATTGCTAACAAAACTATTATGACAAGAAGCACACTTCACATTAATTCCCATCAGGGATTGACCAATATTTTGGGCAGCCTGCATTTCCGTCCGCTGACTGGCATTTACCAATCCTCTCCACTGAATTCCTTTAATAAATCCTTCAGATTCAGCAGTTGGATTGATTAATTCACTGATCATTGAATTATATGGCTTATTATCTAAAAGAGAGGTATACAACCAGTCAGTAATTTGTTTTCTTCCACCAGTAATAAATCCCGTTCCGGAATAATCATTTCTAAGTAAGTCATTCCAAAAGCTCAACCAATGTTGAGTGTAATTTTGCTTGTCATTTAATAGATTATCAATCAGTTTGGACCGTTTGTCTGAGTCCGGATTATTTTCGAATTGATGGATAACGTCAGGTTCAGGCAGAAGACCCACAATATCCAAATAGGCTCGTCTTATGAAGGTTTTGTCGTCTACTAAATCCTCCCAGTCAATATCATTTTTTTCAAAGTAAACATCCACCAGTTTATCTACCGGGTGCTTCTCCTTTGTTGTAGCAGGTAATTCAGGTTTTGTTAAAGCAAGTTCTGCTTCCGGAAATATTTTAAGAGTCCGATCAGACCAGTGCGCACCCTTTTCAATCCATAATTTGATCAGTGCAATTTCATTAGCCTTTAATACCTTTCCTTTTTTAGGCATTACAAGATCGTCATTAGGAGACAGGGTTATTCTTTTGTATAACTCACTTTCTTCAGGGTTCCCTGCAACGATTACTTCCCCGGATTCTCCACCTTGAAATACCCCCTTTTTGGTTTCTAAAACCAGTTCTCCTTTTTGCTTATTTTCACTATGGCATTGATAACAATTGTGGGCAAAAATAGCCCGTACTCCCAGGTTAAGGTCATCCAGTTGGTTTTCAGATAAGGAGTCCAGTTTATCCAATTTTGCCAATAAAACCACTGACTTATTTTCGTCATAACTTTCTGAGTTATTAGGTAAAACACTAGAAAGAAAATCTTCGCCATGAGTAAGGCTCGCTCCTAAATGACCTGTAAAGGATAGAAAAATAACAGATAGAACAAGCATTGATCTATATGCCAAATAATTTGATATGTTCCCAGAAAGTGTTTTTTGTAAAAGTAAAGCTGTAATTACTGCAAATAGCGCAGTTGCAATACCCAAATTTTGATGCAATTCTACCAATTCTCCAGAATAGTCATCGAAAGTTCGTAGCAACCAACCAAAGCTTGTTGCTAATATGGAGAAACCTGCCCCCAGATAAATCATCCAATTGATTCCTTCCCTTAAACCAATTCGTTTACCATTAAGGGTAAGTAGTTCCAGAAAAAGTGCAACCACTAATAAACCTATCGGGAAATGTACGGCCAAGGGATGCAGCCGACCTAATAACTGAAATATCCAATTCAATGCATTTTCATCCATGATTGAAAAGTAGGACGTTTTTTTTATTAAAGAATCCTGTATCGTCCTGACTCTTGATTTTTTATATTCTAGTGGGGGAATTTTTTAGATGAAGCCATATACATTTTGAAATAGTATTTTCCATTTAACATTGAATAACTCTTAAAAATCTATCCGCTAAGTAGATAGAATGTTGATGTTTGCAATGTCTTCTTAAAATTTTGGCATTTAAGTTATTTGGCATACAAATGTGACTTCTCCTGGAAGGTGTGATTTTCACTTTCTATGATTATATCATAAGTTTATAAAACCATTCATTTCTACTAAAAAACTTAAAATTAAAGAAAATGAAAAATCAGAGTCTAGTTAACTTTAATGCACTTTTAATATTTCCTTTTTTATTAAAGAAAATTGACTAGTCAATTTTCTTTAATTATTTCCGACACCTTGGTATTTATTGCTAAAATTGACTGGTAGCTGATTGTTAAAAACAAAATTAAGACCACTAAAAATAGAGGAAAGACAAAATACTCGTAAGTTAAATTAATTTTAAAAGCAAATGTTGCTAACCAATTAACAGAAAAAATATAGCCTAATGGTAAACCAAAAATACCAGATATTAATACTAAATTAAATTGTTTTCCATATATTAACTTCAATAAATTGAACGAAGATGCGCCAAAAGTTTTTCGAATACCAAATTCTTTTCGTTTTCTACTTATTGTAAACGAGGCTAATGTAAAAGCTCCTAAACAAGCTATAAATACAGCTAGAATAGTAAAGCCTTGAATGACTTTACTAAATTTTAAGTCATCAACGTATTGCTTATTATAAAATTCATCCAAAAAATAATATTCAAATATATTATCTGGATAAACATCCATCCAGATTTTATTCATTGTATTTAATAATTCCTCATTATTTGTATTTCCACTAATTTTTATTGAAAAATAGGGATAATCTACATTCCCATGATTATAAATTGTTGGAATAAAATTCTCTTTGGGAGAATTATGATGATAGTTGGCTGTTACGCCTATGATTTCATATTGATCATCCCCAATTTGAATTAAATTTCCAATAGCAGAATCAACATTAACGAAACCAAACTTTTTTAAAGCCATTTGATTGATTAAAACCGAATTGCTATCTCTATGAATTTCACTATAAAAATTCCTCCCTACTTTATCTCCCAAAAGATTTAGATCATATGTATCCATAAAATCAGCATCAATATTATTTAATGCAAACTCCACTTCAGTTAAGTCATTATTCTCACGGTCAACAATCTTAAGATCCCACCAAAAAGAATGGTGATTCTCACCAGGAATAGCATCTGAATATGAAATAAATGAAACGCTTGGAATATTCTGTATTTTTGTTTTAAAAACTTCTGCTAAATTTTTATTATTACCATCTTCAGTTGGAATCGTTTTCGGAGGAGATATAACAATTATATTATCAATATTTATCCCCATATCTTTATTTGCTATATAATTAACCTGACTGTATATTACTAAAGAAATTACTATTAGGCCGATACTTATAGCAAACTGGAATACACAAAATATTTCTCTATGTGAAAACCCTTTTTTTGAGCGTTTGTTAACATTATATAAGCCTTTTACTGGTTTAAACGATGAAAGAATAAAAGCCGGATAGAGAAAGGAAATAATATTCACAAGGAAAAAAGCCAGACAAATTGCGATATAAAAAACAGGTTTTTGTAAAAAGCCAATTTTTGAAAAAGGAATATCACTTACTTGTTCGAAAAAAGGGGTTAAATAATAAAAAATAATAATAGATATCAATAGGCTAATAAAAGTAATAAAACAAGATTCTATCGTAAATTGAATAATTAAATTATGTTTTTTAGCCCCAAGAACCTTCCTTAAACCTACTTCCTTAGAACGCTCTATTGCTTTTGATGTAGTTGAATTAATGTAATTAATTATAGCAATAATTATTATTAAAATTGATAAGACTGAAAAAAGCTTAATCGTTTTTAAATCTCCATATATTTCAGCATCAGAATTTTTTTTACTAAAATGTACTTTTGTGATTGGTACTAGACTTATCTCAGATACACTTTTTAATGAACTATATTTTTCATTTTTATACTTGTCTAAAAAATCGGTGAATTTTTCTTCTACTTTATCTGGTGTAGCATAATCACCCAATTTAACATAAGTGTAAATCCCTCTCCAATTCCATCCGTACAAATAATAATCACTACTTTCTTTCAGAGTATTATAAGAAAACAAAAAATCACATTGCAAATGAGAATTAGGAGGAAAGTCATCAAATACCCCTGTGACATTATAAGATTCAGCCTTTTTTCCTTGTACTATATGATGAAATGTTTTATTAATTGGATCCTCATCTCCAAAATATTTTTTTGCAGTTGATTTTGAAATAACAACAGAATTAGGAAATATTAGGACACTCTTTTCATTTCCTATCTTCAAATCATAACCAAAAACCTGGAAAAAATTTTCATCTACCCAATAGATTTTGTTTTCATTAAAACCTTTATTGTTTCCCTTTAGTAACCCAGATCCTTTTTTCAATCTAGTTGCATACTCGATTTCTGGATAATCATTTTGTAAAGCGAGCCCTAACTTAGGAAAAGTCTTTTGACTGTTTTCATTACTTCCCAAATGAATTCTATAAATAGAATTACCACTTTTATGAAAATCATCAAAGCTTAACTGGAAAATTACAAAAGCCAATATTGCAATAGAAGAACAAAAACCTAGAACAAGGCCTAGTATATTAATTAGCGACACAAATTTATGCGTGATAAGATTTCTATAACCTAATTTAAGATAGTGGATAATCATACTTACTTTTATTTATCAAATAAACGCCCATTCCAGAAATAATACAGAAAAATAATATGACTATAAAAATCCAAATTTCCAAGTATTCCCCCACAAGAACAAGGAATATTTTCCGAAAAAGATACTAAAGCTATTAAATATCCTGTAAAAGTTAATATTAAGAAAAATGACAGAGTAAATGCAATTTGCTTTGGATCATCAATATCAAAAACAATTGTGGGTCATCTCAAATCAAAGCCAAATTAAAATCTACTTCACAAACCTGGATAGCTATAACACTTTTTGTGATCAACTTATCTAAATTTGCTCATAACCTTAATGCTACTTTTTGAGCAGGCCCTAAGTAGAAGTTTAACATCTACTACTTATAAGTAATTATAAAAGAATTTTCTTAAACCATCCCGGCAAAGCCCATAAATGCCATTGAAAGAATTCCGGCAATTATTAAAGCAGCTGGAACTCCTTTCATTCCCTCTGGTAATTCTGTCATTTCCATTCTTTCTCTTAAGCCTGCGAATAAAATAATGGCTAATCCAAAACCAATGGCACTGGCAATGGCAAATATTACACTTTCTATTAAGTTGTAATCATTTTGTATTACCAGAATGGCTACACCCAAAATAGCACAATTGGTAGTAATAAGAGGGAGGAAAACGCCTAATGCCTGAAATAAGGCTGGACTTACTTTTTTAAGGATAATTTCCACTATTTGGACAAGCGAAGCAATCACCAGGATATAGGCAACTGTTTTTAGAAAGGTAATTTCAAATGGAACCAGAATATAGTGCTGAATCAGATAGGTGACAATAGTAGCTACTGTCATTACAAAAAGCACTGCTCCGCTCATGCCCAGAGCTGTAGTAGTTTTGTTGGAAACACCCAGAAATGGACATATCCCCAAAAACTGAGATAAAACTATATTATTGACAAAAATGGCAGAGATAAAAATGATGAAATATTCCATGATATCAGAATTATTAATGCTACTGAAATTTGCTAACTACTAACTTTTACCCTTTCCTCTTGCTTGCGCTTAAACCAATCCATAATGGCGATTAAAAAACCCAGGGCGATAAATGCTCCTGGAGCAAGTACAAAAACCAATAAACCATCACCGGGAAATATTTTAAAACCGAAAAGCGAAAGGCTTCCTAATATTTCCCTAACTGCACCAAGCAGGGTGAGTGCAAAGGCAAATCCTAATCCCATCCCAAGTCCATCAATCATAGAAGAAATTGCATTATTTCTGGAAGCAAATGCTTCTGCTCTGCCTAAAACGATACAGTTTACCACAATCAAAGGAATGAATAATCCTAACTGTTCATGTAACCCTGGCAAATAACCTTCCATCACCAAATCGACTATGGTAACAAATGAGGCTATAATGACAATGAAAGAGGGAATTCTGACTTTATCGGGAATCAGATTTTTAATAAGCGCCACTACTATATTGGACATCACCAGTACAAAAGTTGTAGCCAAACCCATACCCAAACCATTGATGGCCGTACTGGTTACCCCAAGGGTAGGGCATAGCCCGAGTAGCAAGGTAAAGACCGGATTTTCTTTAATAAATCCTTTTAAAAAATTCTGCTTTTGATCGATTACCTTTTCCATGGCACTTTTAATTTTTTTGTTCTAGTTGATAAGCCTCAAAGGCAATTTGAACTGCTTCACAGAATGCCCTTGAGGAAATAGTTGCTCCGGAAATGGCATCCACTTCTCCACCGTCTTTGGTTACTTTCATGTTAAAAGTTTCAGGATTTTGGTCAATAAATTGATTTTTAAATTGATCATCCCCCATTTTAGAGCCAAGCCCCGGAGTTTCCTTATGGCTCAATACAGAAATATTATTGATTTTCCCATCAGCTCTTAAGCCTACCATCAACTGTATTTCCCCGCTATAGCCTTTCTGTGAACTGGTTTTTATGGCTAATCCCAATAATTCTCCTCCCTTTTTCACCGGATAAAACTCCAGACTATCTTCACTATTGGGCATAGGCACCTTTCTTAATTCTTCCAGTGGTTGATTATCAAAATCTGGTAAAACCGCTGCTATGGCTCGCTTTTTCTTTTCAATCCTGGCTTTTTTGATTGGAGCTTTGGTAAACTCATATACAAAACCCAGTGCTGCTGAGGCTACCAAAGTCACCACTAAAAGGGTCAAAAACATGTTGAAAAATGAAGATTCTTTCTTTCCCATAGTTATAGTTTTTAACTTAAAAATCCCTTTGCCCCAAAACGATGAGGTTTGATATATTTATCAATCAATGGAACAAATGCATTCATGATTAAAATTGCGAATGACACCCCTTCCGGATAGCTTCCGAATGCCCGGATCAAAACGGTAATAATGCCAATCCCAACGCCAAATACTAGCATTCCCCTGGTAGTCATTGGAGATGTAACATAATCAGTAGCCATAAAAATTGCCCCCAGCATTACCCCGCCAGATAAAATATGGAACAACGGATCTGCATGTTGAGCGGGATCAATCAGCCAAAGTAAACCTGAAAAAATGAAGATACTGCCTACCATTGCCACAGGAATATGCCAAGTGATTATCTTTTTGTAGATCATATAAACCAATCCGAAAATCAAGGCGAAAGCAGAAATTTCCCCAAGTGATCCTCCCTGAAAACCCCAAAACAATTCGGTGTAGGAAGGTGCAGAAGCCATTAAACTTTCCATACTTTCTCCGTTGGCTAACCCTTCTTTCAAATTTCCAAGAATTGTAGCTCCCGAAGTTCCATCAATCGCTAAAAAACCTTTGCCCGGAACTGGCCAACTGGTCATTTCAACAGGAAAAGAAATGAGTAGGAATACCCTACCTACCAAAGCCGGATTGAAAGGATTATTCCCCAATCCGCCAAAAGACATTTTACCTATCCCAATGGCCACTAGACTGCCAATTACAATAATATACCAGGGCAGGCTACTGGGAACATTGAAGGCTAATAAAATACCGGTAATAATAGCTGACCCATTCCAGACATCGGGTTTTCTTTGTAACAAGTATTTAGCAATTGCAAATTCGAAAATTAAACAGGAAACAATGGCAAGGCTGGTCACATAAATGGCACCGATTCCAAAATTGTATATAGAAAAAAGCAATGCAGGTACCATGGCAATTACCACCCCATACATTAATTCTTTCACAGACTGTTCCTGATGAACATGTGGTGAGGGAGAAACGGTTAAAAACTTGGTACTCATCGCTTTTGTGTTTTAGTGGTTTATCTTTAAGTAATTCCCAGTATGATCAAAAAGGAAGTCCCAGACAGGAAGTCCCAGACAGGAAGTCCCAGACAGGAAGTCCCAGGAGGGTCTGCTTTTTCGCGACCCTGTGTCTTTAATGAGCTTCTGAAGCTCGATTTACACAAGGTCTCTAGCGAAGACCTTGCTGTGACAAAGGGTTTTATAGGGTACATTGGGCTTAATCTTTTAACTTTTTTACCATAATTTTACCCAACCGCATATAATCCACTATCGGGCGGTTGGAAGGACATTCGAATGAACAGGAACCACATTCTATACAATCCATGATGTTGTCTTCTTTGGCTTTTTCGTAAAATCCTTTTTTAGCCAATAACATCATATGGAAAGGTTCTAAACCCATTGGACAGGCTTCCACACATTTCCCACAGCGAATACAATTGTATTCCTGAGCTCTTTTAGCTTCATATTCGGGAATGATTAAAATACCTGAAGTGGCTTTTGCTATTGGAACAGTTATATCCGCCAGGGCTTTTCCCATCATTGGTCCACCACTAACAACTTTTCCCGTATTTTCAGGCAAACCACCTGCAGCTTCAATAATATGATTGACAGGCGTTCCGACTCTTACCCAAAAATTAGAAGGTTTTTCCAATGCTTTTCCGGTAACTGTAACTACACGTTCAATAAGTGGTTTGTTTTTTTGAACTGCCTGATAAACAGAATAAGTCGTTCCCACATTATGCACCACACATCCAACATCTATGGGAAGACCTGCTGGAGGAACTTCCCTGTTCAATAAAGCCTTAATCAATTGTTTTTCACCACCTTGTGGATATTGAACTTTTAAAGAAGCGACCTTAATTCCAGGATAATTCTTACATTTGGCTTTGAGCAGTTTGATGGCATCCTTTTTATTATTTTCAATTCCTATAATAGCATTTTCCACCCCAAGGGATTTCATCAGAATTTGAGTACCAACTAATAGCTCTTCAGGTTTTTCCAGCATTAACCGGTGATCGGCTGTAAGGTAAGGTTCACATTCTACACCATTCACAATCAAATGATCAGCTGATTTGCCTTCCGGAACGGAAAGTTTTACGTGAGAAGGAAATGCCGCACCACCTTGCCCAACTACGCCCATTTCCATTATCTTCTCTACAATCTCTTTTTTCTCCAGTTTAATTTCTTTAATCAAGTTTGGCGTGAGGTCTATACCTTCTTCCCATTCATTTCCTTTTACCCTGATAGCAATTGCCGTTTTTTTGAATCCGCTGCTGTCCATCACTTCTTCCACTTTTCCGACTTTTCCTGATACCGAAGCATGAATATTGGCAGAAACAAAGCCTTCGTGTACTGCAATGATTTGCCCGGCTTTTACAGTATTTCCTCTTTCTACTAAAGGTTTGGCAGGAGCACCAATATGCTGGGAGATAGGAATGTAAACTATTTTAGGTAGGGGAATTTCCTCAATGGTTGAATTAGCTGATAACTTGTTGTCATCAGGGTGAACACCGCCCTGAGGGAAAGTTTTGAGATGGTTTAGTAATTTTAGCATAATTCTAGATTTTAGGCTTCATCTTTTTTTTCCTGATCTTTTTTCACCATTCCGATAATATCTATCTCTTCCTTTTTTACAGGCGCCTTGTCTTTCTTTGGAGGGCGTTCTTTTTTCGGTGGGAAATTGACCGCTATAATATTATGGACATCACAAACATCCACACACTTCCGGCAAAGTTTACACAATTCAGGATCAATATTGGCCAGGTTATTTTCTATTGTAATGGCATCGTATTTACAAACATCACTACATTTGGCACATCCGGAACAGGCCACTTCACAAACTTTTCTGGCAGCTCCACCCTTGTCAGTATTCACACAACCGACAAATATTTTTCTGTTTCGTCTCCCTTGTGGCCAAAGTTCCATTATTTCCTTCGGGCAAGTGGTTACACAGGCATTGCAGGCAGTACATTTATCTTCGATTACCACTGGTAAGCCAGTTTTTTCATCCATATACATAGCATCGAACTGGCAGGCATCCACACATTCCCCTAAACCCACACATCCATAGGCACACCCGGTATCTCCACTATAAAGATTGGCAGCAATGGTACAATTTGAGGCTCCATCATAATTGTTGATTTTCTTTCTGTATTCTACTGATCCACTGCATCTTACCACAGCTACATAAGGATCTCTTTCTTCTACCTCCAAGCCCAAAATCTCAGCTACCTGCTTCATCACCTCATTTCCACCAACAGGGCAATGCAATTCTGAAAGATCATTTTTATTTACTGCTGCTTCGGCAAATGCCCTACAACCGGGAAAACCACAACCACCACAATTGGTGGAAGGTAAAACTTCTTCCACATGTCCAATTTTGGGGTCTTCATAAACTTTAAATTTCCTAGAAACAAAATAGAGTATGATGGCTGAAATTGCTCCTAAGGCACTGAGGGAGAGTATAGTATAAAGAATTGAATCACTCATTTGCTTAAGGTTTATGTTATACTAAACTAAAATTGGTTTGGGTGGTGCGACATATCGCAAACGAAAATATTTTGCTTTTTGAGAATCAGGTACTTACTGAAGTTTCTCAATACAAACCAATAGTGGTTAACTATATTCGGGAAGACGGTTTTCTTGGTTTATAATGGTTCCACCCGATAAGTAAAAGTAGATTTCATCTGTTTTCTTAAAAAGTATAATAGAAGGTAGTATGGGCCTAAAACCAACAGCGAGAATAGTCCAGCTAAACCTTCATTTGAGAATATTTTATCAGCAAAAATTAATGTAGTTACAATTAATAAGAAGGGAAAAATATAGCCCCAGAATAGGGCAAGAAAACCTTGGGAAGTCCTCAATAAAACTTTCACTTCCTGTCCTGTTTTAAAACTGCTTTGAAGATAAGGCACCTCCACTTTTTTATCCATCGGGCTATTCGTACCACAGGCACTTTTCAGGCTACAGGCAGAGCAGCCTTCCATATCAACCAGACTAATTTCCATTTTTCCATTTGATATGTTTTTCACAATTCCCCGATGCGATATGTTTGCTCTTTGCTCCATGGGAGTAGTTTTTTAGGACAAAGTAAATGTAGCAATAAGCCCAAAGCAGTCACATGACAATTATTAGTTTTTAGGTTGTTTTTTGTCAGGGTGGGAAATGATGGATGAAAAAAAAGTATAACTTGTTCATGCAGCGTTTGCTTTTCGCAACCCTACATTTCTAACAATTCCTAAGTTTTACAGATGATTAATTAAATACTAATTCAAAATTAACCGCGTATTATTTTGCCGTAAAAGACTGATAGAGAGATTACTATTTCTCGGAAATATTAGTACCCGGTGTGGAGCACAGGTGCTTAATACTTTATTAGGGCTTTGAAGACGCAAGGTTTTGTGCCAAAAACCCTGCTGGGACCGTGGTGAAAATAAAGTGCTTTTTCTAATCTTTAGACAATACTCGTCTTAGCAGGGTTTGTATTTCACAACCCTGCGTTTTGGAAAATACTTTACCTCCTAAAACTAAACCCTCCAATCACATTTTGCAGCCCTTTCTTATTGACAATACTTATTTTCTTTCCCTTAATTTCAATTAGTTTTTCATCTTTAAAATCAGAAAGAGTTCTAATAACTGATTCAATTGCTGTCCCCACAATTCCGGCAAGGTTCTCTCTGGTGATGGAAATAGCATCTTCTTTTTCCTTGTCCAGTTTTTCTTCCAGCATTAAAAGCGCTTCAGCAACCCTTTGCCTTACCGAGCTATAAGCCAAAGTAAGCAGTTGCTCTTCCTTTTCAATAAGGTCATTGGAAAGCATTTTGATGAACTTATTGGCAACGTCTCTATTATTATAAATCAGTTTAATGAAGTCATCCTTGGGAATCACACAGATTTCCGAATCTTCCAAAACCATGGCAGATTCCGCATGATTAGAACCTTCTAAAAGAGAGATATACCCAATGAAATCACCCTCTTCAAAAAGCCCGGTAATGTAGTCTTTCCCATCCGTATTGGTTTTGTATGTCTTCACTTTTCCACTATTAATAAAATAAAGCGCATTGGCAAGATCACCTTCCAGATAGATATTATTCTTGTTTTTGTACTTTCTAATTTTCCTTTCTTTCGATAGGTTTTTAAGTTCAGCCAAATCACCAGCGGTATCCATAAAGGCATTCAAGCCGGATATGTCCTTTTTATAATCCTTTTGGAATAATTCTCCTTTTCGCAACCTGGTTTCCACTGCATCCAGCAATTCTATATCATCGAAAGGTTTGGTGAGATAATCATCAGCACCTAATGTCATTCCCTTTCTGAAATCGCCTTTATCCGATTTGGCTGTTAGAAAAATAAAAGGAATCCTTGCTGTGGAGGGGGATTTACTTAAAATATGCAGCACACCATAACCATCCAGTTCTGGCATCATGATATCACAAATAATCATGTCAACAGGGTCTTTTTGGGCAATGGTAACCCCTTCTTTTCCATTGACAGCAGAAATAACATGATAATTGGCCAATTCCAATATCTCGGCAATATTCTCCCTCACATCCTCATTATCTTCGATTACTAATATCTTTTTCATATATTTAAAAGTTGTATGTATTTTGAAATTGAGCCAATTTTATTATTCATAGTATCTTATGCGTTTCAATTTTCAGTCAGTCGTGGACTGTAATTTTAGATTATTTATTTTAATCTGGAAGTACCACAGTAAATTTACTTCCTTCATTTAATTTACTTTCAAATTCTATTTCCCCACCAATCAAATCCAGGTATTTTTTTACAATGTTCAAACCAAGTCCTGTACCCTGAATATTGGTGGTGTTTTTTGCCCGGAAAAATCGTTCAAACAAATGTAATTGTTCTATTTCTGGAATACCAATTCCATGGTCCTGAACTAGTATTTTTACTTTGTTGGATTCAAAATTTAATTTCAAAATCACATCTTTTCCATTGGGAGAATATTTCACAGCATTTGATAGCAGGTTCATCAATATATTTTTTAATAACTGTTCATCTACAAAAATTTCCCGTTTATAACCTTCCACCAAAAGTTTAATTTCTTGAGTATTTGTAGCCATTTGTTGGATTTCCTCCTTTATTACTTCGCAAACTTCAGTGATATTGGTCCAAACAGGTGTGTTTTGAATTTTACCTTCTTCAATTCTACCAAGGGAGAGAAAATCGTTGAGTAATCTGTTCAAATGTTTGACATTGGTTTTTATCCGTTCCACATGTTTCACCCGCTTAGGCTGAGCCGCTTCATCATGATATCGGGCAATTAAGGAGGAGGAAGAAAGAATGGTACTCAATGGTGTTTTAAATTCGTGTGAAGCCATGGTCACAAAGCGGGATTTTAGTTCGTTGAGTTCCCTTTCTTTGGCAAGGGCTCTTCTTATTTCCTCTTCCGCTTTTTTTCTTTCTGTAATATTTTCGGCTACCAGCAAAATCTGGTTAATTTCTTCATCTGGTCCGGGTAGGGGAGAAGTATGAAATTCATATTGCCGCTCATCCCATCCCACATCAAAATTCAGGACCTGACCCTCAAAAACTTTTTCAAATTGTTGGATGATGTAAGCACCTTTTTCGCCTGTAAAAACTGAAGAGAT
Organism: Flammeovirgaceae bacterium; assembly: GCA_019634305.1. Lineage (GTDB taxonomy): Bacteria > Bacteroidota > Bacteroidia > Cytophagales > Flammeovirgaceae > Flexithrix. The sequence goes on from JAHQVQ010000293.1 coordinate 19,710, forward strand.
ATTCTTACCGATAAGGTCTCTGGTTTCATATCCAAGTTCCAACAGTTCCCTTCCATCAACGAAAACAAATTCCATCTCCCGGTTGAGCACATTGATAGTACCGTTGGGAAAGTTTTTAGCAATTGATCGATAAAGGTTTTGACTTTCTCTTAAGGCTGCTTCGGCAATTTTCCGTACCCTCACCTGATCTTTAAGGTTTTGGTTAGTGTATTCCAGCTTTTTTACGGTATTAGCGAGTTCATTAGTCCTTTCTTCCACTCGTTTTTCTAGGGCAACATTTAGGTGTTGAATCTGCCGGAGGTTTTTGCTGTGTTCAATGCTGTATCGGATAGACCTTTCCAGGTCAAATTTGGAAAATGATCCTTTCACCAAGTAGTCAACTGCCCCTGCTTTTAAAGCCCTGTCGTCTGTTTCGGAATCGCCTTGTCCTGTTAAAAGAATAAATGGAGAACTCACCCCTTTGGCTACTGATTCCTGAATGATTTGTAAGCCATTTTTTTCACCCAAATGATAATCTACCAAATAAACATCATGATTTTCTTTTTGGATTTGCAACATGGCATTTTTGTATTCCGAAACCCATTCCAGAATATAATCTTTGTTGGGAATATCGTCCAGAAAATCTCTGGTGATTAAAAAATCGTCTTCATCATCATCAATTAAAAGTACTTTTATTCCCATCTTATGTTAGTTCCTTCAATTTTTTCCTAGAAAAAGGATATGTTTTTTAGTTTTGATTTTTAGCTATGAATTACAATAAGCTTGAATCGTGTAAGAATAGTAAGCTTAAATTATAAACTTTATGAGAAAAGTCATCTTTTTAGATGAGAAATGTTGTGGGGAAACTTTCAGGAGGGTGAATTTTAACTGCTAAAAATTTAGATAGGTCATTTAGCTGGGAGAAGGTTGCAATCTCTTCATAATATTTTGATCAGAAGATTAAGTCAGGTTTTGTAAACCAGAATAAACATGGGCATTTGTAATCCCTGAATTCAAAAAGAAAACCCTTATATAATTTCTCATATAAGGGTTAAAAATATCACGATTGATTTTTTATCTTAAACCAAAATTATCCTACACTGCCTTCAAGGCTAATGGCCAATAATTTTTGTGCTTCTACGGCAAATTCCATTGGTAATTGCTTCAACACTTCCTTGGCATAGCCATTTACAATTAAAGCTACTGCCTGCTCAGGATCAATTCCCCTTTGGCTGCAATAGAATAACTGATCTTCTCCAATTTTGGAGGTAGTGGCTTCGTGTTCCACCATTGCCGATTTATTCTCTACTTCTATATAAGGAAAAGTATGAGCGCCACATTTATCTCCCATAAGCAGAGAATCACATTGAGAGAAGTTTCTTGCGCCTTCTGCTCTTTTCATCACTTTTACCAAGCCTCTGTAGCTGTTCTGGCTTTTCCCGGCAGAAACACCTTTCGATACAATTCTACTTTTGGAGTTTTTACCAATATGAATCATTTTAGTTCCTGTATCCGCTTGCTGAAAGTTATTGGTTACAGCAACAGAATAAAATTCTCCAATAGAATTGTCTCCTTTTAGAATACAACTTGGGTATTTCCAAGTAATGGCAGAACCAGTTTCTACCTGAGTCCATGAAATTTTGGAGTTATCTCCAAAGCACAATCCTCTTTTGGTAACGAAGTTGTAAATACCTCCTTTGCCATTTTTATCTCCAGGATACCAGTTTTGTACAGTTGAATATTTTACCTCAGCATCTTTAGAAGCATAAATTTCTACCACCGCAGCGTGCAACTGATTTTCATCTCTCATAGGAGCAGTACATCCTTCCAGATAACTCACATAAGAGCCTTCTTCCGCAACTATTAAAGTTCGCTCAAACTGACCGGTATTGGCAGCATTAATCCTGAAATAGGTAGATAATTCCATTGGGCATCTTACTCCTTTCGGAATATAACAGAATGATCCATCA
>JAHQVQ010000294.1 GCA_019634305.1 Flammeovirgaceae bacterium
CCTTCACTATCTGCATCTAATGAAGAGTAAAATCCATTCTGAGGTGAAGTTAATTCCCGCTCAACAAATTCAATTGTTTCATAAACTACCTTTTGGTATTTAGGATCTTTCGTGAGCTGAAAAGCTTTGGAATACAAACTTACCAGTTGCCCATTATCATAAAGCATTTTTTCGAAGTGGGGAACTTTCCATCTGGTGTCTGTGGAATATCTGGCAAATCCACCACCCAGGTGATCGTAAATACCACCATTAGCCATATTATCAAGCGTACTCTTTACTGCTTCAAGTGCTTTTTCTTCTCCTACAACTTTATAATAATTTAGTAGAAAATTATAATTATTGGGCATTGGGAATTTTGGAGCTCCAGTTTTACCACCATATTTGAAATCAATATTTCCTTTCCACCAGAAATAAAGTTGTTCCAAGTCCTCTTTTGTCACATTATGCTCTTCGGATTTTACATTAATATAAGCATATTCCTGAACTCCTGCAGTAATGTTTTCAGCCTGTTTTACCAGCTCATCTCTTTTCTCTGTATAACCTTTAGAGAAAACCTCTAATACCTTCATCCATTTATCTTTGGGAAAATAGGTGCCAGCAAAAACAGGTTTGCCATCGGGTAGGGCAATGGCATTTAATGGCCATCCTCCGCTTTGGTTAATAAGGTAACTTGCATCCATATAAATCTGATCAACATCAGGTCTTTCCTCCCTGTCCACCTTAATGGCTACAAAATTATCATTCATGAATTTAGCTACTTCCTCATCCTCAAACGATTCTCTTTCCATTACATGGCACCAATGGCAAGCGGCATATCCAATACTAATGATGAGTAATTTGTCTTCTTTTTTAGCTTTTTCAATAGCTTCTTCTCCCCATGGATACCAATTTACAGGATTATGGGCATGTTGTAAAAGATAAGGACTGCTTTGATTCACCAGTTCATTGGTAAATTTATGATTGTCATCCTTATTTTCAAATTCCTGTTTTTGTGCTTTCAGGCAACTATTAAGTACTAAGGCTGTAAGAAAAAAAGTAAATATGGCAAAGATTGGTTTTATCTTCATTTGATAAGTTTTTAGACGAATAATATTGGGTATTAAAAACAGAAAGCCTTTCATTAAAAGAACTTTTCCTTCAACTAAATCACTCTCTTTTGCCTATCTTAATCTTCCAGCAGATAGAAAAATTTTGAAAATTACCCTCAATTTCTAAATTGTGACTCCACTAGCTTACAAAAATTAAAGCAATTAGGTTTCTTCAGAAAAAAAAGGATTCATGATATTTCAAATGAGTCCTTAAGTATTTTTATGAGGTCACTTTTTTTTCCTCAGTCCACAGTGCTTCTAATTGCTCAAGAGATTTGCCTTTTGTTTCTGGTAATAATTTCCAAATAAAAATAACGGCAATTACACAAAAAGCTCCATACATCCAAAATGGAAAAGCTCCATTAAATTCTTGATATAGAAAACCCTCTTCATCTGCCATAATTGGGAAGGTTTGGGAAACAGCATAGTTGGCCAGCCATTGGGCAAAAACAGCTATTGACATGGCTATTCCCCTGACTTTGTTTGGGAAAATTTCAGATAAATAAACCCAGACAATAGGACCTTGAGAAAAGGAAAAGAAAGCAATATACATTACTAAAACAGCCAAGTTTGCCACACTTAAAATTTCCATATACATTAGTTGGCCAAAGACGAATATCATAACACCCATTCCTGCAGTTCCTATTAAAATAAGTGGCTTCCGTCCAAATTTTTCTACCGTAAAAATAGCTACAATGGTAAATAACATCATGGCAAGACCTACTACAATCTGATTGATCATTGCGGCCTCGGCACCTGCACCCATACTTTCAAAAATGGCATTTCCATAATATAAGATAGCATTTATTCCTGTAACTTGCTGGAAAAATGAAAGGCCAATTCCTATGGTTAATATTAAACCAATTTTTGGGTATTTTAAGCTAAATCCCTTTTGTACATTTTTAAGTGAGTTGCGAATTTCTTCTAGCTCAATATCAACATTTACAGGGTCAATTCTATTTACTATAACTCGGGCTTCATTTTCTAAGCCTTTTAACATTAACCATCTTGGGCTTTTAGGTACAAATAAAGCTAATATGAAAAATAAAGCAGCAGGAATACATTCCGTTCCAAACATCCATCGCCATCCACTTTTTTCATTCCAGGTTACATCGACAGGATCTTGAATAAAATAGTTTACAAAGAATACCACTACGAATCCTAAAACGATTGCTAATTGGTTGATAGAAACGAGTTTTCCCCTCATTCGAGCAGGGGCTAATTCTGCAATATACACAGGAGCAACAGCAGAGGCCAGACCCACTCCAATTCCCCCAATAAGTCTGTAAATAACCAATTCGGTAGCTGAGCCAGCAATGGCAGAACCTAAAGCGGAAATGAAAAATAAAATACCCGCAATAAGCAAAGAATTTTTCCGCCCATAATTTTTGCTGGTATAGCCAGAGGCAAGGGAACCAATCATACATCCTATTAATGCACTTGCTACTACAAAGCCAAAAACAGCTGGAGATAAGTTGAATAATGCCTTAAAATATGGGCCACTACCTGCGATTACACCAGTATCATAACCAAATAAAAAGCCACCCAAGGTGGCTACTAAGGTAATTCCGGTAATGTAAAGGTTGTTCGTTTTTTTTTGCATTTCCATTTTCTTGTTAGTTTTATAATTTTAATTTACATGTATAAAAAAGTAATAATAAATTGTATTTAAAACCAAAAGGATTTCCTTTTTTACCAAAAACACATTGATTAATAATCAAATTTAATAGAAATTCGATTGGGAAAAGGGTATACCATCATTAATTTTGATGGCAAACAAAAAAGGGAGATTTATCGCAAGCTAAGTCTCCTTTCATTATTTTAAATGCAAAATTATTTTCCTAAAGGTTTTAAAGGATATTTTGCCATAATTTGAGCAACAGCCTTTGGAATTGACTTGTCTCTTCTATCTGGGTTTTCATTTATTGTTCCCTGACCTAACTTTTTGCCAAACCAGTTGTTTTTTCCTGAATCGAAAACATCACAAACTAATATTCCAACTTTATAATCACTCTCAGAATAAGTGGTAGTGGATGGCCCTCCTCCCCAACCCCACGCTCAATAACTTGCTATATTAATGTAATAACGTTAGACAACTCAATCAATTTGTAAAAGGATCTATAGGTATATCGGTTTAGAATTTAGTTAAATAAATCCCCCTAATTACTTCATTATTTTACATTAAATTTTAAGGTATAGCCCCAACTCATAAAAAGGTGCTGCTAATATATTTTTTCCGACCGGAGCGAAACTGGCTTTGGCATTAATTCCATAATTACCATTTGCCTGGTAAACTAGCTCCGGAGTAATGGATAAATATTCCATATTGTTGGAGAAAAGCGAGTTTGATGTGGGTTCAAGTGTTCCGTTTTTCAAGGAAGATAAGTTATAAACTTTTAATATTCCAGTGAATTTTTTTCTAAAACTATAACCACCTTCAATTCCTATATGAAATTCATCGGAGAAACCTTTTGTTCTATTATTAAATCCTACAACACCTGTAAGATATGCTACAGAGTTAGGTATACTGTAACTTCCCTCAAGTTTAAATAACTGATTAAATTCACCATCACCTGTTTGTAAAGTCTGGGTGGCTCCTCCCATAGTTTTACCTGTAGGAATACCCAGTGTAAGACTCCCACTTAATACAAAAGGTTTGTTCTGAATTATTCCATATTTCAAGGTGAACTCCATATCACCAACAGAATTTAATTCATCACCAGGTACATTATCACCACTCTGTCTGAATCTTAATTCATTGATAGTTGTCCTGAAGAAAAATGGGACATAAGCTATAGCTGCAATTCTATCGGAAAAGCCATATTCCCCATAGAAGCTGGAAATGTAGACACTAGTAGTGGTGATATCTGTCAATGTACCATCCAGACTGTAATAATATTGAGCACGTAAAGCAGATTGTCCAAATTTAAAATAGCCCTTTCCTTTTCCTGGTAGCCATCCACCTCCTGCATTAACCTGAACTGAAAATAAAAAGAAGAAGATAAAGGATATATATATAATGATGTTTTTCATGATTTTACTTTTAGAAGAATTGCTGAGGATTGTGCTTTTTGAAAATATTAGGTTTACTCCAGTTTTGCAGCACCAAATGGAATGTTGAATGGCTTACAATGAACAATTACATAATCGTACTGCGAAAGTTCAACTTCCTGAGGAACCTCTAATGAAAAAGGACCTTTATTTGCCCCTAATGCTTTTATTTCTATTCCCCCAGAAACACTTGTTTCAGAGTTACTAAGATAAATGAATAGTCCTGGTCCAGACTGGCTTTCAAAATCTTCCGCAAAATCAAGTAACAAAATATCTCCACTTCTTTTTAGGGTAACATTTCCAGATACAGTATGTCCCGTTAGGCCTTTGAAAGTACCATTCCTACTACCTGTACTACCAATGGAAATGTTCATAATATTACTACCCACTCCATCTGCCATTGCCGAAATTTCTACATCACCATTACTTTTTCCTGTAAGCAAACCATTTTCATCTATAGTAGCTATGTTTTCATCTGAACTTTTCCAGCTAAATACTTTGCCAGTAATTTCCTGGTTATCTATATTTTTAGCTACCACCGAAAATTGAAGTGTTGCATCTACAGCTACAGTACTGGATGCGCTTGAAATATGGATAGTAGCAATTTCATCACTATTCCCAACTACAGTAAGTAAAGCTTGGTTACTTTCAAAATCTCCAGCAAATGCAGTTATGGATACCTGACCTTGTGAAACTGCTGTAGCTATTCCAGAAGCATCAATAGTGGCAATAGTAGGAGCTGAAGATTTCCAATTTAGAATAGTATCGGTAACTATTCCTCTATTGTTGTAGTATACCGCTGAAAATGAAAATGTCTCCCCAGACATAATTGCAGTAGTTTCAGGAGTGACTTCTAGTTTTCTCAAACGTTCATCAATAGGATCATCAAGGTAATCGATACCAATACAAGATGTGAAAAGACTTAGGAATAATAAAAATTGAAAAATGAATTTAGGCATAGTAGTAATTTTGAAGGTTGACGTGAATCCATCATTTGATAATGTAAAGATGGTGTCCAATTATCACAACAATATCACAAAACCTGATATTTTGTGTGTATTTACGAGTTCTTTGCTGATTTAAAATTCGAATGAGAAACTACCTTTAGTAGGATAAGGTGAAAAAAACAGAAAGCATCTATTGAAATTCGAAAATACTTAAGCTTTACAATCAGTTCACATGCATTTCATATCTGAAAGTTATCTTGCGGGAAAATCAGTTCAGTATATTGCAAAGAATAATTCTTTAAGGCACTATCTAATAGATATTGCCTTTTTTGTTTCCATCAATTCTATTTTTCAATTTTCTTTAAACACATATTATATCTATCTGGGTCCAAGATAGGGTGTTGTAAACAATTTTTGAACACAAATGTTTTTTACAGAAAGTATTTACATTTTTGGTTTCTTATCAATAATTAATGAGGCTAAATCTAAATCACTATATTGTGGACCAATTATTAACACTAGCAGTAAAATGGGGAATAAACCTTTAAAAAGACATAAGGTCTTACAACCAATTAGCAGAGAACATCATTACCATCTTTTGCTTTGCTGGAAAATCCGTACTGGATTTCGCAAGAAAGTGGCAACTGAAAGGATAAAAAAATATGCAGACTGGATTTTTGGTAATTATATTCGATCACATTTCGAATTCGAAGAAAAATATATTTTTCCCCTTTTGCCCAAAGGAAGTGAGTTATTGAAAAAGGTACTGGCTGACCATCGGAGGTTAACTCGACTTTTTCAAAAAAAGGATGATCCTATTAGGTCCTTAAGTAGGATAGAGGAGGAATTAGAATCCCATATAAGGTTTGAAGAGCGGATAGTATTTGCCGATTTACAAGATCGACTCGATAAAGAAAAATGGAATAGTTTGGAAGGAGAGATAGTTGAGAAGAAATTTAAAGAGAATACAGAGGATGAATTTTGGGTCTAGGTTGAAGATGTAGGAAAGGAAACAAAAAAGCCCGTTTTTTCGGGCTTTTTTGTATTCAATTAATGCTTTATAAAGCATCAAAAATTATTTTTCCTGAAGGATTTTATTTAATTTTTTAATATCTAGAGTTTCTTCTTCGAAACTAATTTTGGATTTTATCTGATCAAGTATTTTTTCCTGGAATACCTGCTCAAAAACCTGATCGTAGTTTTTGCCATTTTCATGAGTAAGGTAATTTTCTACAAATTCATCCATTTGTTCATCTTCCAAAGGGATGTTATACCCCATGAATTGCTGTTTGATGTTAATAGCAGCCTGAGCCTGAATTTCTTCAGGTTCAATCTTTAGTTCAGCATCTTTAAATACTTTATTCCCAATTACCCTCCATTTCACGGCTTCTTTAAAGTCTGGGAATCTTTCTTCTACCTGCTCATCAGTAAGCCCTTCTTCATTAGTCATCTTGAACGTTTTCTTCAAGAATTCTTCTGGCATATCCACAGTCACTTTTTCAGTAAGACCATCTCTGATCAATTTGGATGTTAGTGATTCTGCCGCTGGCTCATTAACTTCCCTCAACTTATCTTTTAATGCATCTTCAAATTCAGACTCAGTGGTGATATCTTTTGCGTCTTCCTCTCCAAGAATTTTTTTGAAAAATTCCTCATTCATTTCAGGATCTTTATTCCTTGTAATTTTAAGGATAGACATGGTAAACTCTCCTGCTAATTCTTCAGCTTCTTTTTCGTCAATTCCGAAAAGTAATTTTACAGTATTTGCTTCGGGAAAGACTTTTTTAAGATCGAATTTTACTTCTTCCTCTTTCTTTTTACCAATAAAGTTTTTTCTTTCATCTTCTGCTACTTGATTTAAAGGAAGTACTGTTTCTTTTTCAAATTCTCCTTCTACTGCTTTAAAAGTAGCTTTTACGAAATCACCATCCTCAATTTCATCCACCTGAGAAACTTCAGGATAGGATTTATTAAGGTTGTCCATTGTTTCTTTCAAATCATCCTCAGAAACCTCTATTGAATAAGATTTTACTTTAAAACTTTCATCTAGTGGTAATTCAATTTCAGGCTCTAGAAATACTTCAAACTCAAACTCAAAAGTATCGCCACTTGAAATCTCTTCTTCCGAAAGGGCTTCGCTTTTTAATAATGGCGAGAAAAGAATAGGCAACTCTTCCTCTTTAATATATTCATTAAGTTTTTGATAAACCTGTTGGTTGATAATCTCCACTTTCAAACCCTTGCCATACATTTTTTTAATCATCCCTGCAGGCACTTTTCCTGGTCTGAATCCCTTTATACTAGCTTTTTGGCTATATTCTTTAATTTTTTTATTAAACTCAGGAAGGTAATCACTTTCCTGTAGTTTTAAATTAATTAAACCGTAAGCTGTTTCTTTTTTATCAACTGTGATTTCCAAGACTGTAAATATTTAAATGGTGAAAAAACAAAAAAACTCAACCTTTGACCAGTTGAGAATTTAATTTTTGCTTCATATATTAAGTGCGGATGGAGGGACTCGAACCCCCAAGCCGTGAGGCGCTAGATCCTAAGTCTAGTGCGTCTACCAATTTCGCCACATCCGCTTAAAATTGAGGTGCAAATCTAAAAACTATATTTATAATAACAATACTTTTAATTTGATTTTCTTCAAAAAACACGATTTTTTTTTCTGATGATATCTTTATTGATCAATTGATTTATTTTTAGTTCTTATTTTGTAATAATAATCAAGATTAATGGTAGAATTTGCTTAGGACAATCCTAATGGATTTATGAGAAGTGAAGTAAATGAATCTATTTTAATAAGAAATTACTTGTTATTAAATAAAGTATTTGTAGTTACTTCAGGAAAAGATAAAAAAAACGTAACTTAATCATAAAATTTGGATAAGAATTATTTCTGGGAATTATAATATGGAGATAGATCAGGAAAAGGAAAAACAAACCATTTTGCGGATGTACCGCAGATTATTAAGGAAAGCTAAGCCTTTTTTAAAGGACGATGATGCCAAAATAATAAAAAAGGCTTTCCTTTTTGCCCAGGATGCGCATAAGGATATGCGGAGGAAATCAGGTGAGCCTTATATTTATCATCCAATTGAGGTAGCAGAAATTGCGGTGGAGGAAATAGGGTTGGGTACAACATCTATTGTGGCGGCACTGCTTCACGATGTTGTAGAAGATACAGAATATGATATTCAGGATATCCAGGAAAGGTTTGGAGGAAGGGTGGCTAAAATTGTAGATGGATTAACCAAAATATCGACAAAGGCGACTAAAGGTAAGTCAATTCAGGCTGAAAATTTCCAGCGATTATTACTGACTATATCAGAAGACACAAGGGTTGTTTTGATCAAAATTGCAGACAGGTTGCATAATATGCGAACCCTGGATAGTATGCCTGATCATAAAAAGCTGAAAATTAAATCGGAAACGGAATATATTTATTCACCCCTTGCTCACAGGCTTGGACTTTACACCATAAAATCCGAATTGGAAGATTTATGCTTGAAGTTTTCAGATAAAGATGCATATTTCAGCATATTAAGAGGAATCGAAGACTCCAGGGCAGCAAGGACTCGGTTCTCGAAAAGATTTATTCGACCTTTGGAACTTGCCATGAAAAGGGATGGCTACAATTTCCAGATTAAAACAAGGATAAAATCTGTTTATTCCATTTATAAAAAAATGCGAAAACAGAACATCCCTTTTGAACAAGTATTTGATTTGTTTGCCATCCGAATAATTGTGGATGCCAATGAAGCTGAGGAAAAAGCAATTTGCTGGAAAGTCTATTCCATTGTTACCGATTTTTACACACCAAATGTAAACCGACTTCGGGATTGGATTAGTATGCCTAAATCCAATGGCTATGAATCATTACATACTACTGTAATGAGTAATTCAGGACAGTGGGTAGAAGTGCAAATCCGGACCTCCAGAATGGATGATATTGCTGAAAAAGGATATGCTGCTCACTGGAAATATAAGCATGGACCAAATGGTAAAGTGATAAAAGGTGAACAAGGTATCGATTTGTGGTTGCAGGAAATCAGGGATATGCTTGAAACTACCAAATCACATGGGATAGAATTTGTTAATGATTTTAAGTCTAATCTTTTTGTAAAAGAAGTATTTGTTTTTACACCAAAAGGGGAGATGAAAATTTATCCTAAGGGAGCTACAATTCTGGACTTTGCCTTCGATATCCACTCGGAAATTGGAGCAAAGTGTCTGGCTGCCAAAGCAAATGGAAAACTGGTGGCTTTTAATTATGAAATTCAAAATGGCGACCAGATTGAAATTCTTACCTCCAATAAGCAAAAGGTAAATGAGGATTGGCTGAAGGTGGTTAGAACTTCAAAGGCTAAATCTAAAATTAAGGATTATTTAAAGGACGAAAAGAAAACTTTTGCGAGGGAAGGAAAAGAGATTGTTAAAAGAAAATTCAAGCAGCTTAAAATAGCTTATGATGAGGTAAATATTAGAAAACTTGCCCACTATTTTAGCTTGAAATCTGAAAGCGACCTTTTTTATATGGTAGGAAAAGGGTTAATTGATCATACCGAAATTAAGAAATTCATTCATCATGTTCCGGAAGATAAAAATCAGAAAACAAGGGACAATGGAAAAGAAAAACAGGATGATGAAGCAGTAATCCAAAAATTGGTTAAGGAGAAAGAATTAGTGATAGGAGAGATGACTGATCTCAGTTACAGTATGGCTTCCTGTTGTAGTCCAATTCCCGGAGATGAGGTTTTTGGTTTTGTCACTATTAATAAAGGGATTAAAATTCACCGAAAAACCTGTCCGAATGCTATCTCTTTAATGGCAAATTATGGATACCGGATTATCCGTGCGAGGTGGGCAAGTGAGAAAAAGATTCATGATGAAGGATTTAGCGTTTCTATTAGTATAGAAGGAACCGATAGGGTAGGTTTGGTAAATGATGTGACAAGAGTAATCTCTAACCAGATGCAGGTAAATATCAAATCTATTTCCATTGGGACAGAAAATGATATTTTTAAGGGAAATATAGACTTATCTGTTCAGAATAAAATCGAATTTGAAAAACTGATTGTCAATCTGGAAAAAATTGATGGTGTTGTAAAAGTGATTAGGATTGAAGAATTAGTTTGAATATAAGGAGGAAATTAATTATAATTTATTGATTTCCTCCCATATTTTTTTCTCGACTGGAATCCCATTTTCCATATTTTCTTTCCTTGTTTTTAAAGTCCTTTCTCCGGGATAAAGTACATTTTCACTACGTTTCAATAGTTCAGATTGGTGAAGGTAATTAATAATGTTATTGAGCATGGTATTATTTTCTTCTTCACTCCCAAAAAGATCTGGTTTTATACAGATAAAGACCTGGGAAATACCGAATTCTACTTCATCTTCCCCAATTTTTCTGGTGGATCTCCCTCCAGATAAAATTGTTACCAACATATCCAGCATAATGGATAATCCGGAGCCTTTCCAATAACCTATAGGCAGGGAAAGTTCATTTTCCACTACGGTATCCGGATCATCAGTTAGATTACCATCATTATCAAATCCACCATGGAAGGGTAATTTCTTTCCTTTTTTTGCAGTTTCTATCATTTTCCCAAAAGAGAATTGAGACATGGACATGTCCAAAACAACATGACCTGAACTTCTGGGAATGGCAATTACCAGCGGATTGTTTCCGGTTCTGGGCTCTTTTGCGCCCCATGGTGGCATGTTGGGTTTGGTATTGGTAAAGCATATTCCGATACACCCTGCTTCCGCAGCCTGCCAGCCAAAATTCCCACCACGCATCCAATGGTTAGTATCTTTTATGGCAACACAACCTAATCCATTTGAATTAGCCAGTTGAATAGCTTTTCCCATAGCGGAATGTGCATTGAGCATACCTGCACCCATTTTCCCATCCCATCTTTCAATGGCTCCAGAACTGTCAGTTACTTCTGGTTGAGTATCTGCCTTCACATAGCCTTCTCTATTTAAATGAATAAAACTTGCAAAACGGTTTAAGCCGTGGGAATAAACCCCATCTCGGCTGGCATCCACAAATAATGTTGCACATAATTTTGCCCTTTCCAATTCATATCCGGTTAGGATTAGTTTCTTTGTTAATAGTTGAACAGCTTCTTTATATTGAACTCGCATTGTTTTTTTTGTTTAGTTTATTGACACCTCTGATGGTTTATAATTATAGCTTTTGAATTTTTTATGTTGAATTAATATTTTGTTAAAATAATTAATTTGAATCCCTGCAAACATTAAAGTAGTTTGGGTAAGTTGAAATAAATAAATTTGAGTATGCCAGGACTTACTTCTAAATTATCATTTAATTTTATTGCGAAGAAATTTCTTCCAGAATTAATGGAAAATGATAATCAGGAAATTGAAGCATATACAAAACTCACTTATAGCACTCCAGAGGATCCTTTGCTAAACTCTTTTTTTATTCAATCCCTGGAATATCTAACTGGGCGACTTCCGTTGGAAACACGATTTAATGAAGTAGTGAATGCAAACAAAGTTCCTCATAAAGTGTGGGAAGAACTAATAAATGCTTGTGAATTGAAATTGGAATTCAATCAATCCCAATTGGCTAAAGTACCTCAAAACAAACCCGTAATTTTTATTGCTAATCATCCATTTGGTGTAGTGGATGGAATGATCATGGCCTATTTAGTGGCTCAGAAATATTCAAATTTTAAATTTCTAGTAAATGGGGTACTTTGTACGGATAAATTATTGAATAATTTTTTCCTACCAATCGATTTTGGAACAACTAAAAAGGCGATGTATACTAACATTTCAACACGGAACATTGCTATTGAAAAAATTAAATCTGGTGAACCCATTGTGGTTTTCCCATCAGGTGGAGTAGCTACTGCTCCAAAATTTTGGAAAAAGGCAGAGGATTTAGAATGGAAAAGATTTGTAGTTAAACTGATCAATAAGGCTGAAGCAACAGTAATTCCCATTTATTTCCATGGACAGAATAGCCGGTTATTTCAAATAGTAAGTCAATTTAGTCAGGATTTGCGGTTGGCTTTATTACTAAATGAAGTGCGAAATAAAATGAACAAAACCATAAAAATAGAAATTGGGAACCCAATCCCCTTTAATGAAATGAGTTCCCAATCAGATAATAAAGGCTTGTTAGATTATCTGTATAATAAAGTTTTTTCTATGGGGAAAACCTGATTTTTTTGGTATTACAATTAGAATATTACTTCTTTATTCAATTTCTCCAAAAGCAATTCAGGCCTTTCATTCACTACCAGACCGATTACAATAATAGCAGGAGATGTTAAACCATTTTCTTCCATAATTCCCAGAATATTTTCCAAGTTTCCAATTACCCTTTTTTCATTATAACAAGTACCATTTTGAATGATGGCAATCGGTTCTTTTTTCGATCTGTACTCCTCAAAAAGTTTTTTGATTTTGTCCAGTTTTTTCATTCCCATTAGTATCACAACTGTGGCTGATGATTGGGCGGCCAATTTTAGATCACTTGAAAGTTCTCCATTTCTGGTAGTTCCTGTTACCACCCAAAAACTTTCATTCACACCTCTTTTAGTCAATGGAATGTGCTGCATGGCTGGAACCGAGATAGAACTACTGATTCCGGGAACAATTTCAGTGTTAATGCCATATTTCATAGCATATTCCAATTCCTCATGTCCTCTTCCAAATACAAATGGATCTCCACCTTTAAGCCTTACTACATGACCATATTTTAGGGCGTTTGTAACAATTAATTTATTGATTTTTATTTGTTGAAAAGTATGCTTTCCAGCTCTTTTTCCCACAAATATTTTCATACAATTTTCGCAGGCGTATTCCAGTAATTCCTCATTGGCTAATGCATCATATAATATAACATCAGCATTTTTTATCGCCTTAATTCCCTTTAGAGTGATTAGATCCGGGTCTCCAGGGCCAGCTCCTACGAGGGTTAACTTGGGTAAAATCATAAGTGGTAATTTATAATGTACGTAATTCCTTCAGTAAATGAATTCAAAAATATAAAAATTTACGTAAACACCCTTGTTTTAATTAAAAAATTACGTAATTTTACGTAATAATTACTTAAACACGCTTCAGCGTATACGTGGAATAATAACGGATTAAAAATTAAAAAACTAAATCTATTACAAAAATGGAGAGAATAATAGTAATAGGCAATGGTATGGTTGGCTATAAGTTTTGTGAAAAACTAAGGGCCAAATCTGGAAAGGCTGATTTTGAAATTACGGTGTTTGGGGAAGAGCCCAGACCAGCCTACGACAGGGTGCATTTAAGTGCTTATTTTACAGGAACTACTGTAGAGGAGTTAACTATGGCACCAAGGGAATGGTACGAGGAAAATGAAATTGAATTATTAACAGGAGAACTGGTAACAGAAATTGACAGGGAAAATAAAACTGTTAAAAGCCATAAAGGAACTGTTTTATCTTACGATAAATTAATTCTGGCTACAGGTTCAAGTGCATTCGTTCCCCCTATTAAAGGAGTAGAAAAGCAGGGAGTTTTTGTATATAGAACAATCGAGGACCTTGATGCCATGATGGCTTATGGAAAAAAGGTGAAAAGTGCTGTGGTGATGGGAGGTGGATTATTGGGATTGGAAGCAGCGAAAGCAGTGTTGGATATGGGGCTTGAAACTCATGTGGTTGAATTTGCTCCAAGGCTAATGCCAAGACAATTGGACGACCAGGGATCTTCTGTGTTACAAAGCAAATTAGAGGATTTAGGAATACGAATACATTTAGGGAAAAATACACAGGAAATTAAAGGGAATGGCAAACTAGATGGTCTTTCTTTTAATGATGGAACTGAGTTGAATGTGGAGATGCTTGTAATTTCAGCTGGTATCCGACCAAGAGATGAACTCGCCAAACAAAATGAACTTGAAGTTGGACCAAGAGGAGGGATTTTGGTGGATGATCATTTAAAAACTACCGATCAGGATATTTTTGCCATTGGTGAAGCTGCTCTTCACAAAGGAATGATTTACGGATTGGTTGCACCAGGTTATGAAATGGCTGATATTGTTGTAAATCAATTGATTAAAGGAGATGAAAAGTCATTTTCTGATTTTGATATGTCTACCAAACTTAAATTAATTGGTACTGATGTAGCTAGTTTTGGAGATGCTTTTGGAGACAAAGAACCTTTCAGAGCTATTATTTTTGAAGACAAGGTGAGTGGGGTTTATAAAAGAATAAATATTTCCGAAGATGGGAAGAGATTATTAGGGGGAATGTTAGTTGGGGATGCTGAGGCTTATAATATGTTGCTTCAAATTGCTCAAAATGGAATGGCATTGCCTCCAAATCCTGAGGACTTGATTTTAGGAGCCAGAGGTGGTGAAGATGCTTTAGGCAATGGGGTAGATGCTTTACCCGATACTGCCCAAATTTGTTCTTGTGAAAACATCAGGAAAGGAGATATTTGCACAGCCATTACCGAAGATGGATTTGAAAATATTGCTGATATTAAAAAATCTACTAAAGCAGGAACTGGCTGTGGTGGTTGTGTTCCATTGATTAATGATCTTATTACTGAGACTTTAAAATCGATGGGTAAAAGAGTGAGAAAAACCATTTGCGAGCATTTTGATTTAACCCGACAGGAATTATTTGATCTGGTAAAAATTAACAACATCAAAACTTATGATGAATTGTTGGATAAGCATGGTGAGGGAGATGGATGTGAGGTTTGTAAGCCTGCTGTTGCTTCTATTTTAGCAAGTGCCTGGAATGAAATGATTCTTGAAAAATCAATGAATATTCAGGATACTAATGACAAATATTTAGCGAACATTCAAAAAGGAGGAACATATTCGGTAATCCCAAGAATTCCGGGAGGAGAAATTACTCCTGATAAATTAATTGTGATTGGTGAGGTGGCCAAGAAATACAATTTATACACCAAAATTACAGGAGGTCAGAGAATCGATTTATTCGGTGCCAGACTTGACCAATTACCAGATATCTGGGAAGAATTGGTGAATGCAGGATTCGAGAGTGGTCATGCCTATGGCAAATCTTTAAGAACTGTAAAAAGTTGTGTAGGATCAACCTGGTGTAGATACGGTCAGCAGGATTCTGTTTCATTTGCCATTGAGGTGGAAGAAAGATACAGAGGATTGAGATCGCCACATAAATTGAAAAGTGCCGTTTCCGGATGCATCAGAGAATGTGCTGAAGCGCAGAGTAAGGACTTTGGAATCATTGCTACAGAAGGTGGCTGGAATTTATATGTTGGTGGAAATGGCGGAGCAAAACCTCAGCATGCTTTATTACTTGCTGCAGATATTGATAAAGAAAGTGTGATCAAATACATTGATAGGTTCTTAATGTTTTATATTAAAACAGCAGAACCATTAACCAGGACGGCTCCATGGTTAAATAAACTAGAAGGTGGCCTGGACTATTTAAAAGATGTTATTATTAATGATTGTCTGGGAATTGCTGAGCAGTTGGACTCGGAAATGCAATTATTAATTGATGCCTATAAATGCGAGTGGAAAGAAGTGGTGAACAATCCTGAGATGAGGGCAAGGTTCAAGCATTTTGTGAATGTGGAAGATGCAGATCCGAACTTGAAATTCAAAGAAATGAGAGGACAGAAGTTCCCTGCTTCATGGGGTTGATCCACAGCTCTTTTTTTTATTATTTAGGCATTAAAAATTTAGAAAATAATGATTGAATTAGAAAAATATAAATCTGTAGCCTTAGAAAGTGTAAAGACATGGTTTAAGGCGGCTCCAGTTTCTGCTTTTCAGGAAGATGGAGGAGGTTGTGTGAAAATTGAAAGCTTACAAATTGCTGTTTTTAATTTTTCGAGAAGAAATGAATGGTATGCCGTTCAAAACCTTTGCCCGCACAAAATGCAAATGATTTTGTCGAGGGGAATGATTGGTTCGGACGGTGGAGAACCAAAAGTTGCTTGTCCATTCCATAAGAAAACATTTTCTCTAAAAACAGGAAAAAATTTGAATGGTGATGAGTGTGATATTGCCACTTATCCAGTGAAAGTAGCAGATGGCTTTGTGTATGTAGGGCTTGAAGATTAAGTATCTCGCTTTTCAAAGATTCCAAAAATAATTTTCCCATAATTATTGGGCTGAGAAGTGGGATAATTTTACAAATGAATTAAAGAGTAGCCCTGGCTGCTCTTTTTTTGTTTAAACTTTTTAATTTTAGCTTTTAATTAATGCTCATCACGTAAGAAGTAATAATGGCAAAGGAAAGGTTTGAAAGATTGGGGAGATTATACCTGTTGGCATTATCCGGAATAGCCATTGCCATTTTGGTCAGTCAGCTTTTAATCCAAAATTTTATTAGTAAGCAACAAGATGATTCCAGAACCATAAATGTAGCTGGAAGGCAGCGAATGCTTAGCCAGAAGATTAGTAAAATTGTGTTGCAAATAGCAAATAATTCTGATCGTGACTTAGATTCCATAAAAGTGATTGAACTTCAGCAAACTGTTGAATTATGGGTGAGGTCTCATAATGGATTGAAATCCGGAGATAAAGAACTTGGTCTTTCGGGTGTAAAATCTTTTAGGATTTTGGGAATGTTTGAAAATATTGAATCCCATTTTTATGCTATTGTTACAGCGGCTCAAAATATTATTTCAGAAGCCCAAAAAGCAGGGTCTACCGTAAGATTTAATATAGATAAGGACCTTGAAAAGGTTTTGAATAATGAATCTATGTTTTTGGAAGGTATGGATGCTATTGTTTTTCAATATGATGAAGAAGCAAAAGAAAAGGTAGTACTACTAAAAGATACGGAATTGATTTTATTCGGAATTTCACTTTCTATCATCATATTTGAAGTGTTCTTTATTTTTCTACCAACCACTAGAAATTTGAGAAAAACCTTTTCAGATTTAATTCATTCTGAAAAAACAGCCAGTAAAATGGCACGTGAGATTGGCGCCTTATACAGCACTTTGGAAACCTCTTATCAGGAATTAGCAGATGTTGATCTGGAAAAGGGACAATCTGTTTTGTTTACCAAATGCGATTTTTTAGGAAATATCAAATACTTCAGTGAATATTTTATTCACCTAATGGAGTTTGAGGAGGAAGATGAAATGCCTGAAAACTTTTATTCCTTGCTGAAACAAAATGGATATAAAAATGATTTTCTGGAAGGAGTAATGGATTTGGTAAGAAATGGACATTGCTGGATTGGTGAACTGAAAGTGACTTCTGCTGCAGGAGATTTTATTTGGATTGAAACCAATATTGTTCCTGTGAAAGATAGTCATGGTGATTTGAAAGAAATGATGGTGATAGGTGCAAATGTTACGGAAAATAAGGAAGCTAAGGAAAGGTCTAGAGAAATAAATAAGCAACGAATTGAAGAAAAGGTAAAGGAACAACAATTCAGATCGGTATTAATTCTGGAAGGGCAGGAGGAAGAAAGAAAGCGGATTTCCAGAGATATGCATGATGGAGTAGGACAAATGCTGTATGCTTTAAAATTAAACCTTGAAGCTACAACTCCTTCCAGTTCCAAGTATACAAAAGAGCGATTGCAGGAAGCAAGGGATATTTTAAGAAACATTATCAGAGAAGTAAGAAGGGTTTCTTTCAATCTTACCCCAACCAGCCTAAGTGACTTTGGAATTGTTTCAGCCATTAAAAAATACTGTGCTGAAGTGAGTTCCCTTATGGGCATTGAGGTAGAATTTATTAATATGACCCGCTTTATTAATCGTATGGGAAAAAATGTAGAAACCCACCTTTATCGAATAATTCAGGAAGCGGTGAATAATGTTATTAAATATTCTGGATCTAAAAAAATTTACGTAACTTTTGCCCACAATGCCCAAAATCTGCATATTGAGGTAAGAGATGAAGGGAAGGGGTTTGATATTGAAAATTTAACTCAAAAAGGGCACTTTTCAGCTTCCGGACATGGCATTTTCAATATGAAGGAAAGAGCAGGTTTTATCAATGCACACTTTGAGGTTGAAACTGAAGTGGGGAAAGGAACTGTTATAAAAATAGATGTACCAATAAACTAAAAGAATAAATTAATGGAGCAAATTAAGGTAGTACTAGCTGACGACCACGAAATTGTTAGAAATGGCATAAAAGTATTGTTAGAAAGAGAAGGAGAGATAATGGTGATAGGAGAGGCCTCAAACGGACTGGAGGCCCTGGATTTGGTAAAGGAACTTAATCCTGATATTCTAATTGTTGACATCCGAATGCCAATTCTCAATGGAATTGAAACCACAGCTCAATTAAGTAAATACTCTTCTCATACCAAAGCTCTGGTACTTTCTATGCATGACGATGAAGAATATATCACTAAATCTATAGAGTGTGGCGCCTCAGGTTATTTATTAAAAGATACCAACAAAAGCGAATTTATTAAAGCTGTAAAAGCGGTGAATTCTGGGCAAAAGTATTTTAGTGGCGACATTTCCAATATTCTGATTAACAGCTACCTTAATGTGAAAAAACAATCTGATTCTGGGGCTTCTGCTGCTCCGGCACTACAGTACGATCTTACTAAAAGAGAAAAGCAAATCTTAAAACTCCTTTATGATGGCGCCAACAATAAAGACATAGCCGATCATTTTAACAAAAGCGTAAGAACAATAGAAACGCATCGGTTCAATATGATGAAAAAACTAAAAGTGAATAATGTGGTAGAACTCCTGAGAAAAGTAGATGATGAGCAGTCTCTAAAGGATGAAATAAATG
Source organism: Flammeovirgaceae bacterium (assembly GCA_019634305.1). Classification (GTDB taxonomy): domain Bacteria; phylum Bacteroidota; class Bacteroidia; order Cytophagales; family Flammeovirgaceae; genus Flexithrix. Next base: position 18,837 of record JAHQVQ010000294.1, read on the forward strand.
CTATGGTGGTTTGATTTTTTCTGAAATATTGTTTCTAAAAATTATCTCTTGGTATTAAGCACCTGTGTTCCACACCGGGTACTATTATTTCCGATAAAGAGTAATCTCTCTATCAGTCTTTTATGGCAAAATAATAAACGGTTAATTTTGAATTACTACTTATATTACTATTGAGCATAAGTCTTCGGGACAGGCTTACTATTTTTAAATCTATTAAATTAATACTTTTTGATAGATTTATCAGTAATTACCAATCCCATATCAGGATTATATTTTATATAAAATTTAAGCTGATAACTCTTTTTATTATTTATGTAAATCAATGATTTCCTCTGAAATTTCTCAATTATGCAATTCGGAATTCCATGATTTTCACACCAGCTACAAAACTCTAAGTAATCTAGGTAATCTTTCACAGGTTTTTCTTCCCTTCTTTTCTTACTAGCAAATTTAAAAAGAAATCTTTTTGGCTTTGGAGGAGAACCTTCATTAATTTCCCAGGATAAACCAGATTTCAGGATAACATATACACTATCGATAATCTCTACATTTTCATCCTGATATACAGATTTCTGTAAAGCCTGGTATTCTGGAAAAGTAAATAAAGGCTGTGTCTTTAAGTTAATAAGGGCTGCAATATTTCTAAGTCTAATTTTGATCTTAAACTCAGTTTCCATTGTTTGATTGAGATTAATTTGAGGCGAAAAGTGTTCAATCAAGGAATCACAGTTAAGATCTTGGGCAAAAGTATATGGTACAAGTAGGAGGGAGAATATTAATAATTTTATGGCTTTTACCATTCGTGATAATTTTGGATTGGTATTTCAAATAATGTAGAACTAGATTATATACTTAGTGGAAAATTAAATTGGTCTGAACCGATTACAAATCCTAAAAAATTAATCATTAACAAATCGTAAGTTCATTGATCTACAATGATTTATAGATTCCTACCGATCCAAGTGCCCTCAAAAAAGTTAAAACTTTTGTCAATCATGGATTTTTTCTTTTTGAGAAGTTGGAGAATAGGGTTATCTATCTTTAGAAATATCATAATGCCTTCATTATCAAATTGAATTTTCTTCGATATAGAATGTTAAAAGGATTTAATCCTTTACAGGATAAGGACCCTCTTGAAATTTTAGCTTATGATAGCCTTTAATACCAACTTGTTTTGAAAGGTCACTATTAAAATCCCTGCCCTTTTTGATACACGCTAAAATATATTGGAAATCATATTTTGGTTTCCAGCCTAAGTCATTTAAGGCCTTTGTATTAACATAAACCCTATCCATTTCAGACTGCATTTTCCAGTTTTTTAAACTATAAATTTCTTTAAAACTCGGGAAAAGTCTTTCTACAACACTTTCTGCATTATTTCTAAGTTCATTCAGATCGGCTTTTGAAAAGGGAGTTGTTGCACTAATAATATATTTCCCAAAACCAATTTCAGGAGCTTTTTCTATGGCTAGTAAATGGGCATTTGCAGCATCTCCAATATCCACCCTGCGATTTAAGTATTCATTAACTTTAAGGTTGTCGTCAGAATATAAATCTCTCTTTATTTTTTTATCATCCTCTTCAGGAAAAAATCGTGATGTTTTTAGAATTAAACATGGGAGTTGATGATTTCTGTAAAACAATTGGCAGAGATCTTCTGCTGCTGCCTTGGTAATTCCGTAAATATTTTTTGGAATAGGTTTTAAATCTTCGGTTACCCAAATAGCAGGTTCATTTTTTGAAGGAGTAAGTAAATCACCAAATGTACTGGTGGTACTCGTATAGATAAATGAATGAATATCATGCAGCTTTGCCTCTTCCAATAGGTTTAAAGTTCCGGTAATATTGGTGTCAATAAAATCTTGCTGAGAATGTGTTGCAACATGAGGCTTATGTAAAGTAGCAGTATGCAATACATCTGTAACTCCTTTCATACAATCTTTTACAAAATCTCGGTCAGTAATAGAGCCAACTTTTGTTGTGAAAGCTGATTTTTTAATGTCTATCCCAACATAATCAATTTTCCTGTTTTGGAGTATTCTTATTAAAGCTTCTCCTAAATGGCCACTACTACCTGTGATTAATATTTTCATGACTTTTACATGATTTAGGTTCATTGAATGGTGAATATAATTCAAGCGATTGACCAATCCAAAAGGAAATAAATACCTTAAACCTAGGCCTCACCACAAAGTCCAATACCCTATTCCAACTAAAGAACATGAGCTATTAAGATATGGTTAATTATTGATTAGCAAAAGACTTACTTAAAGTAAAAAAGGATTTTATATAACAAATATCGTTTCAAGTATCACTTTTCTAAATAAATCCAATGTTTTATAGTCTAACACCATAAGGTGTTTTTTTATATTCGTTAAGCCTCTGATGCCGAAAAGATGTGTTGAGCCTCAAACTTATAAAAATTTGATTTGTGCAATAACAAAAAACACACATATAGATTATGACTATTGGGTGTAAATTAAATCTTTCAGAATCATTATAAATATTTTGTTTTCGGTTGCTACAAATAGCTTCCTTAAAATAGCATTTCACCCAGGTGCTTTCTGATTATCAATTCCTTTATTTTGTAAGGTTATTGTAACACTTCGCTAATTTGAAGAACAGGCTGAATATTAGTATAATTTGGGATGTCACTAACGATTTTTTCAGCATTTGGGACGAATGCATTTTGATAGTCTGAAAGCTTATCAAAGTATAAATATCCAATGGCTAGGTATGGCATTGGATCCTCGGGCATCCTTCCAGATATTCCTTTATCAATAACTAACTTCTTTAGCGATTCCCCAAAAAGACTTGCAATCATTGGCATGTGCTTCTTGGAATAGTAGTCCATGTCAAATGTTTTTCCATCTCCATTAGGATATAGAATCGTAACTTTGATCATGCCCTTTTTTATTTCGGAAGTTTCGGGTGAATTCTGTTGACAACTGGTAAACAGTGCAATGGTGCCTAGGATAATGAATGTAATTTTGAATTTCATTAGAGATTATATAAAACAAAAATACTAGGCAGAAAGACTATTGCTTTTGCCTGTGCAAATAGTCATTATAGATAATTAATCAATCGCTAGATTTTGGCTATTTTCACCCATGCAAATCTTATTATATATAATCTCTATTGATTTTATAGTAATGAAAATATCTCCTAATTGATTTAAATTTTACAAAATTGTGGTGTTTTTAAATATACGTTTCCATAGCAAACATTAGGGGTATGTATTTATATAACTACCTTTGTTTTTTAATTTACCTTCCAACTTCATCCAAAAGTAGCAAAAAAGCTATTATTTTTTACTAAAGTTATATTTTTTACCACCATGGCAGAATACGGAGCACACCTCAAAAAAGCAAGAACAAAAGCAAGCATTCCTATTAAAGAGGTAATAGAAAAACTTGATATCTCTAAACAAACACTTATGAACTACGAAAGCAACAAGACCGAAATACCTTTTGGGAGGCTGGAACAGATGTCTAAATTGTATGGCGTTTCAATTGATGTTTTGACAAAAGGAGAACAGAAATCTGCCAAGGTTTTTCGTTTATCAACAGAAAAGGAGGAGTTGGAAAAACAACGCTTTGCAACTTGTTGAACCAAACCTAAAGGTAGCAAAATTAGCAGAATCCTGAAATAATGTTAAGCTGTGGTTTTACCAAACCGTATAACATTATGAAAAAGTTAATTGCTAAAAGCCCTGAA
>JAHQVQ010000295.1 GCA_019634305.1 Flammeovirgaceae bacterium
CATCAAAATTGGAAGTGGATTCCACTCTGTTGTCCTTACCCTCCTTGCAGGCTCTTACCCAGTCCATCTGGTGTCCATCCCTTCCATTAGCAATTGTTCTTCTGAATTTCGGTGCATCAGGTTTTCTACCAGACAAAAGCCACGGATCAATCCCATAGCATCCACAAATTAATTTATCCTTTGTACCGTGAAAAATCACTCCCCCTCCTGATACGTTAAATTCCTTACCTTCAGGCCAGCCATCCGGAAGCATAGGTTTGATACCTCCATCTGACCACAATACTTCCACTTCAGGAAGTTTCACCTTCATTTTCTTTTTAGATTTTCTTGCTGGAAAAGTTAATTTTACTGATTGTGCATTGGGAGCACAATCCTGTAAAAGCAAAGTAGAATTCCCCTGAACTTTGGTAGGATAACCTAATTCCAAGCCTTCAAATACTGGATGCAAAATATGACAGGCCATATCACCTAATGCACCAGTTCCAAAATCCCACCAACCCCTCCAATTCCAAGGGTGGTATACTTCATTGTAAGGCCTCATTTTAGCTGGTCCAATAAACAAATCCCAGTCTAAGGTTTCAGGAACCCAATGACCTTGACCCGGAGTATTCAAACCTTGCGGCCAGATAGGGCGGTTAGTAAAAGCCTCTACTTTCTTTACTTCTCCAATTTCTCCATTGGCAATCCATTCTGTCATTCTACTTACACCATCACCAGATGCACCTTGGTTTCCCATTTGAGTAGCCACTCCATGTTGAGCAGCCAAATTGGTCAACAATCTTGATTCATAAACAGAGTGAGTTAGTGGTTTTTCCAGATAAACATGTTTACCAAGTGTCATCGCATGAGAAGCAACTATTGCATGGGTGTGATCAGCTGTAGCCACCATTACGGCATCAAACTCACTTCCAACCTGATCAAACATTTTTCGCCAATCTTTGAACTTCTTGGCTTTTGGGTATTTCTCAAAAACTTTTGCACTATAATTCCAGTCAACATCACAAAGCGCTACAATGTTTTCGGACTCTAATTGCCTAAGATTATAAGATCCTTTACCCCCAATTCCTATTCCTGCTATATTTAACTTATCACTAGGAGCTTTATAACCTAAACCTGCAATTACATTACTAGGCAAAATAGTGATACCTGCAGCTGCAGTTACAGAAGACCCAATAAAGGTCCTCCTTGAAACATTTGTTAGTTTTTTTTTCTTTTTCATTTTAAAAAGTTTAGTATTTCAATTATTAGTTGTGCCAAATGGCTGGACAAAAGGCCAAATGTTCATTCACATTTGTATCCTCTATTCCCTTATTGGATTTGCCTGTAAAGCTAAGAGCATTCTTAAGTTTTATTAAAAATGACCTAATCTGTTCAAAAATAGTATTTTTTCTGAATCTATCGGGTTGGGAACTACAGTATATTATCTACAGGGATTGATTTAGGATTTTATGCATCCAAAACTGGTTTTTTTGAGGTTGTATTCCAGCATTAAGCCACCTCATTTGAAAAAATATTTCAAAAAAATAACCCCCAAAACATCAATGAATTAAAGATGGTTTCGGGGGTTAGGAAAAAAGGAAACAAGAACTAATTAGTTACCTATAAAATCATAAATATGATCCATTGACATACGGTCATTTAATCCTTTGGCATAATGGATTTTCCTGATAATTAAATTTTCATCCACTAAAAATTCCGCAGGAATTGTATTGATAGATTCATTTTCTGCCATCAAATGTAGAGGCAATCCTTTTAGTTTTGCTTTCACTGCAGTTTGAATGAAATGAGTTAAGTGGCTTTTCATGGATTTAGATTTTGAATTTTCAATCCCATAGGTTTCATACCATATTTTCTCCGGATCTGCTATAAGCGGAATTGGGGAAATTTCCTTGTGAAAGGTACTATTAAGTAATACCTTTTCGGGAGATTCAAAGAAAAAGATCATTTCCAGATTTTTGGCTCTCAATTCTTCATGTTTTTTTTGAAGAAAATGAACTCTTAAATTGCAGAAAGGGCATCCTGCATGTCTGAAAAAAGCTATAAAAACCTTTTTCCCTTTGTAATCTTCCAAGTTAATGGACCTTCCAAAAACATCCTTTAAATTGAATATCGGTGCAGAGACATTAAGATCCAATGTAACTCTGTTATCTAACTTTACATTTTCCATAGTAAGTACCAAACGTCTTTTCCTTATCTGAATTACTATTAGAAAAAAAGTACTTATTTGGCAGGTAACATATTCCTTATTCCTGTAATTTTCCACATGTTCTCTTCAAAGCTTACTATAAAAGTGCTCCACATTTTCCTAACCGATCCATCAGCATTTTTTATTTCATAGCGCGTATCGGCAATACCACATTTTTGGTTGATAAACCGTATTTTTTCAACTGTAATAGTTCTGGAACCAGGATTTTTTCCTGAACTACGCATCATTCCAGACAAAGCAGCTGTTTTCCCAACCCTCCATTCTCCAGAAGAAACCAACTGATCAATTTCATTGGTTAAAATCTTTTTTAATAATTCTGAATTTTTGTCTTCTCTTGCCTGAGTATACTGATCGATTAAGCTCCGGATTGCCTCCTTATCAGACTCTTCACTTCTGTTTTCCTGGGCAAAAATTGACGTACAAATTATTAGTTGGATAGCGATTAATAGATGGATTTTTTTCATTGGTTTATTTATTTTGTCAGATTTAGGTTGGTAAGGTAATACAAACCATTTATTTCCTCAAATCTCCTTTTCCATCACCACAGTATTATGACCTTTGTACAACACCCTTTCAATTACCTTCCAGCCACATTTTTTGTAAAGGGATTCCGCAGTGAATGTATACAAATAAATCTTTTTCAAATTTTGTTCTTTAGCACATTCCTCAATTTCCTCTAATAGCATTTTCCCCAATCCTCTATTCCTAAAATCCTTTGCCACATATAATAGAGCAACCCATGGTTGGTATTTGATCAACTTTTTATGCACTTTTAAAATCTCTACTTTATGAGCTATTCCACCTGCAGCTTTTAATTTATTATCTACTGATAAAACAAGTTGAAATAATACATCCTGATTAGGCTGGCTAGAAAATCGGCTAATTGTTCTTTCTCTAGGTGTATCCCATTCTGCTAAGTACCAATCAGCTATTTTGGAAATTACAGTCAGGTCATTCGAATTCAGCTTTTGGATATTAATTTTAGCTTCCATATTTAAAAATAGGAATGTTTTTCAAATAACCCCGTAGGTTGCCTTTTCTCAATCATTTTTAAAATACCAATACTACAATTAGGAAATTCATAAATAAATACCCATCTTTACAATACTACAAATAGGAAATTGAATGAAAACATATCCATTAGGAGAATTTGAAGAAATCGTTTTACTCACAGTTGGAGTACTTTATAATGATGCCTACGGAGTGGCCATAAAAGATGCTATTGAAGAAAATGCCCACAGAAAAGTAAGTGTTGGGGCATTGCAGTCTGCATTGCAGCGGATGGAAAAAAAGGGTTATTTAGAATCTAAAACTGGTGAAGCAAATGCCCAGCGGGGCGGAAAACCAAAACGGTATTATTTCATTACAGCATATGGGAAGCAAGCTTTACAACAAAGCCGGGATATTCGCACCAAACTTTGGGATGCCATTCCAAAACTTGCCCTTGAATTCAATCTGTCATGATTAAAAAGCTAACCACTCAGTTTCTGCAATGGTTTTGCCATCCCGATTTCTATGATGAAATACAGGGTGATCTGGAAGAAATTTTTCAAAGAAACTTAGCTCAGGGAAATAATTATGCACAAAGGAAATATCTCTTACAGGTCCTCGGTTTATTCAGACTAAGCCTGATGCGGCCATTTTTTCAAAGCTCTTTAATCAATATTGGAATGTTCAGAAGTAATCTCAAAATCAGTATTCGAATTCTATTAAGGCAAAAGTTTTATTCTGCCATAAATGTTTTTGGTTTGGCTATTGGAATGGGGGTTTGTTTGCTTATTTATCAATACATCCAATTTGAGTTAAGTTACGATCAGTTCCATAAGGAGGGAGAGCTCATTTACAGAATTACCCAAACCGTCAGTAAAAATGGGGAAGTTACTGCAAAAGGTATAGATGTTACTCATGGGCTTGCTACAAGCATAAAAGAATCAATTCCCGAAGTAAAAGAGGTAGTTAGAATAAATCCATTGAATTTTGGACTGATCGCAATTAATGAGGAAAATAATGAAAGACATCAGGAAGACAACATTTGGTATGTGGATGACAACTTTCTGGAACTTTTTAGTTTCCCGCTTAAATTTGGATCAAAGGAATTGGTCCTGAAGGGTATGCATAACATTGTGTTGACTGAGAAATTAGCACAAAAATATTTTGGAAATATCAATCCGGTAGGAAAAGAACTAAGAATCAGTGGAGGTGTACTTACCAGTAATTTTATAGTCACCGGAGTACTTGAAAAACTTCCTGAAAACACTCACTTGCAATTCGATTTACTCATGCCAATGCAGTTTGTTTTAAAACATTGGAGAATTTACGAAAGAGGTGGTGGCTGGGAATATGAAGATTTTGCAATTTATGCAGGGATAGATAAAACAACAGATATTAAGGAAACCGCCTTAAAAGTTGATAAAATAACCCAATTACATCTGGGAGAAGAATTAAAAACATTAAATATAAAAATTGAAAATGGCTTTCAACCTATTGAAGATATCCACCTGAAATCTGCCGGATTATTAGGAGAAATTGCCAAAAACAATGGAAATATTAAAAATGTAACTTATTTCGCAATCATAGGTCTTTTTATTTTGGTTATTGCCTGGATCAACTATGTTAATCTTTCCACTGCAAGGGCCATGCATCGGGCCAAAGAAGTAGGCGTTCGGAAATCAATTGGGGCACAGCACTTTCAGTTGGTAAGTCAATTTCTGGTTGAATCTGTTTTAATTAACAGTTTTGCAGCAATTCTGGCTTTTGGAATAACTTATTTTCTTTTACCGATATTGGGAAATATAATAGGAAAATCACTCTATTTTACCATAATCCAGGAACCATCATTTTGGATTAGTTTTATGAGTATTTTATTTTTAGGCTCATTACTTTCAGGTATTTATCCCGCATTTGTGTTGTCTTCCTTCAAACCAATAAGTGCGTTGAAATCTGTAAAAAGCAGGTATAAAAATGGGCTTAATTTGCGAAAAGGATTAATTGTATTCCAGTTTTTTATTTCAGTCCTTCTTATTTCAGGTACCTATCTGGTTTATAAGCAAATTACTTATATGAAGAGCAAGGAACTAGGTTTTGAAATGGAGAAAATACTGGTAGTAAACGGTCCATTGGTCGTGTTAGAAGAAAACAGGGAGTCATTAGCTATTTTGTACCAAAAATTCAGGACTGAAAGTCAACAGCACCATACTGTTAAAGCTATTTCTGCTACAAGTAATATTCCGAGTAATGGTTATAACTGGTCGGGAAGTGTTTGGAAACCAGGCCAATTGAAAGAAGAAAGAGAAATTGGATTTGGCGTTTTTGTAGATACTGCATTTTTGAATACTTATGAAATGGAATTCCTCACAAAAGGGAACATTCCAAATGTGATTCATTCAAGTTCGGAAGTGGAGTATTATTTCGTAAATGAAGAAGCCGTTAGAAAATTTAATTTGGGTTCACCCGAAGACGCTTTAGGGCAGAAGCTGATTATTGGTGGAGATACAATTACAATTGAAGGGGTTGTAAATAATATGCATTGGAGTTCACCAAAGGAGGAAATTAAGCCTACAATTTATGGGATTGATAACTTATATGGACACTATTTTTCTGTCAATATGAATTTGGCAAATATTCCTGAAAGTATCGCCCATGTAGAAAAGGCATTTAAAAATTCATTCCCTGAAGATCCATTTGAATACTATTTTCTGGACGATGATTTCAACAACCAGTACCAGGCTGACTTGCAGTTTGGCAACTTGTTTTCCGCCTTTTCAATTTTAGCCATTGTAATTGCCTGCCTTGGATTATTTGCCTTGGTTTCCTACTCTGCAACGCTCAAAATTAAAGAAATCGGAATAAGAAAAGTACTTGGGGCAAGCATAGGTAATTTAATGATTTTACTTTCCAGAGAATATTTAATGTTATTGGTCATTGCCATTTTACTAGCCATTCCTTTGGTAGCGATCGGTGGAAATAATTGGCTGGATAATTACGCATTTAAAACTTCCATGAGCTCGGATCTTTTCCTGATTCCGCCATTTGTTTTAGTGTTCATTGCTGTATTTACAGTAAGCTACCGCACGTATAAATCTGCAAAGGCTAACCCGGTAAATGCATTGAAGAAGGAATAATAAGTATAAACAGGATAATCCAAAATATTTTGAAAGAAAATCAAAATAAAGACCCATTTTATAAGGCTTTAGCCACTCAGTTTCTCAGGTGGTTTTGCCACCCAGATTTTTATGATGAAATCCTGGGTGATCTGGAAGAAATTTACCAAAGGAACTTAACTCAGGGAAATAATTATGCACAAAGGAAATATCTCTTGCAGGTCTTAGGATTATTCCGACCAAGCCTGATGCGGCCGTTTTTTCAAAAAACTTTAATCAATACTGGTATGTTTAAAAGTTATTTTATTCTCACTTTCAGAAAGTTAATGAAGCAAAAATTATATTCCATTTTAAACATAGGTGGTCTGGCAGTAGGTTTAGCCTGTTTCATTATTTGTTCATCATGAATTCCAATATGATAGATTTCATGAAAAGGGGGAACAAATTTTTCGAGTAGTTCAACACCGCCCTACCTCTAATGGTACAAACTATTGGGCAGTCACTTCACCAGCTCTTGCAAATACACTTGTTGAGGAATTTCCTGAAGTAAAATTAGCCACAACGGTTGGGGGAGACATTTAACCCTCTTTTAAGCTATGAAGAGGATCATTTTTAGGAATAAGGTATTTTGGCTGATAAAAATTTCCTAAAGGTTTTCTCCTTCCCACTTTTGGATGGTAATCCTGAAACAGCTTTGAATCATCCGAATAACATTATATTAACGGAATCACTTGCTTACAAAATTTTTGGACAACAAAATCCTATAGGTGAAATTTTAAAATATCAGAATAAAAAGGAGTTTAAAGTCAGTGGAATAATGGCCGATATTCCTGAACATTCACACCTCCAATTTTCCTATATTCTTCCGGCACAATCCCATTTCTGGTACAGAAATGAGATTAACAAAGTGCCTTGGTATAACAATGGCTGGTATACTTATGCTTTAGGTCAATCAAATGCACTTCTTCTGCTAATTCTGATTTTAGAAACCAAAGCAAAACCTTACTGGCAAGTTTGGGCGGATGTGAATTTTTCATCGAAATATTTTTAGGAGAATTGTAAACCAAAATCGGTTCCTAAAGAGGGGAATTGTTTCCAAAGGGAAATTTTAAAATCTCGAGAAGTTACTAGCCCCCTTCTTCCATAGGCTGTAATGGTATAAATTCTCTTTCTACGTCCTCCTCTCTTTGTGGTAGCCTGTCCCATGGCTGAGCTTAAAAAGCCCTTATCTTCCAATCTACTTAAAGTGGAATGCACAGCACCAATAGAGACTGCTCTTGCTGTCTGATTTTCAAATTCCTCAGCGATTTTAAAGGCATAAGCATCTTCTTCACCAAGTATACCATACCTACCAGAAGTAAAATCACCTCTTCGAATTCACCTAATTTCGTTTCTTTCATTATAATACTAAATTATAGAACAAATATAAAAGTTACATTTCTATTTATTCTACAATTTAGTAAGTAATTACTTTTTTTACACAAACGGTACGATTTAACCGGATTTAAAAGAAAAGGTTTTTGTAAAAGGATTACAGCCCTAATTAGATATAATAACTATTTATTTCCTATTTGTTGATTAGCCCATTCAATAAAAAATTTAATATTTGGTGTATCTGTATGACCTCCATCATGTTGACGCCAGGCTAGAGATCCTTCTAATAATCCAACATTAACACCAGGCATTTTCTCCGTGTTATAATCATTTGAAACTCCAAGGTCTTTTACGCCCAGCAACTTATAAACTGGACCAGCAGCCACAGCAGCCATATAGCTGCCCCGATGATCAAGCCAATTGGCATCACCTTTTTCGGGAATTCCATAGCTGATAAAAATCGGTCGGGGCGCACACATGGCAATGAGTTCATGGGAATCTACTGGAAGGTCACTTGCATTCATATTGCCTTTTTTACTTTCTGATGCGCCATATTTTATGTA
>JAHQVQ010000296.1 GCA_019634305.1 Flammeovirgaceae bacterium
AAAATTATTGAGTAAACTTTCTGAATTATCAGGACTGAATATCATCACTAATACTGGTTACTATTCTGCCGTGGATAAAAAATATTTGCCTGCACATGCTTACACAAAAACAAAAGAAGAAATTTCCGCTCGGTGGGAAAAAGAATGGCTGGAAGGGATTGATGGAACCGGAATCAGGCCGGGATTTATAAAACTTGGTGTGGGAAAAGGCAAACTGGATTCCATAGAAGTGAAATTATTGGAAGCAGCCATTTTGCTCAGTAAAAAAAGTGGGTTAACCATCGCCATGCATACAGGAGATGGAGAAGCAGCGAAAGATGAGCAAAGAATTGTAAAAGAAAACGGACTGGAATCCGGGCAAATGATTTGGGTTCATGCCCAGAATGGGACTGATGCAGAAAGGGAATTATTAGCCAAAAAAGGAGTTTGGATAAGCCTTGATGGTATCAGTGAAAAAAGGATAGAAAAGTATTTGCATATGATTTCTTATCTGAAAGAAAAACATTTGCTTCATCAATTGTTAATTTCCCATGATGACGGCTGGAGTGTAGAAAATAATGATGGAGAGATCAGTCTGAAACTTTTTGGAAATGGGAACAGCCAACCTTACAGTACTATTTTCGTTATTTTTCTCGATAAATTAGAGGCATCAGGATTTACGGAAGAAGAGCTCGATTTAATCATGAAAATAAATCCACAAAAAGCCTATTCTATTAATCCTTAGAAGATTTAGACTTGAATTATCTCACTACCCTAAATTTAGAAGGCACATCTCCAAACTCATTTTTAAAGGCTACCCTGAATTGTGCCTGACTTTGGTAACCCACTTCATAACAAATCTGGGAAATGGTGACATTGCCTTCTTCCAACAGGGCTTTAGCTTTCCCCAATCGTATTTTTTTAAGGTACTCTTTGGCTGAAATGCCTGCTAGTTTTTTGAATTTTCGGTAAAATGTCGATCGGCTCATCCCAAATTGATCGCCAAGAGATTCAATGGATAATTCTGGATTACCCATATTTTCAATTATGGCAAAAGAAGCTTTTTGGATAAATTGCCGATCTTCTTCCTTAATTTTCATCAGATCTGCAGAATTTAAAACCCCATCACTAATCCATTTCTTCATTAATTCCCTGTTTTTTAGGAGTGCATTTACCCTAGTTTGGAGCAATCGTGCATCAAAAGGTTTTTCAATGTAATCATTTACTCCAAGATCAAAACTCTCAATTTTGGTTTCCATGTCCCCTTTGGCTGTTAAAAGCAGGATGGGAATATGGGCAGTTTTCTGTTCCCCTTTCAATTTTTTACACAAAGAAATTCCATCCATTTCAGGCATCATGATATCGGAAATGATCAGGTCTGGCAATTGATCTTCAAGAAAGGATAGTGCCTCTTTTCCATTGCTTACTTCTACTACCTGATAATCCAATACAAAAATATCCTTCACATATTCTCTAAGCTGTTTGTGGTCTTCTACCACCAAAATAGTAGCCAGCGGAATATTGATATTTCGGGCAGAGGGAAATTCTTTCCATTTATCATTTTCAGTAAGAGGAATAGCAGCATTTTCCAACAGATTATCGGTTGCCATCGTGATGGGGAAATGATCTTTTCCCTTTTTAAAAGTTAAGGTAAATTTACTGCCTTTCCCTACTTCACTTTCCAAAGAAATATTCCCTTGCATCTGTTCTACAAAAGATTTCACAAGGGTTAATCCTATTCCATGACCGGGAGAAAACCGACCTTCATTTTTGGAACGGAAAAAACTATCGAAAATAAATGGTTGCTCGTTTTTGGAAATCCCCATTCCATCATCCTTTAAAATGATTGAAATGGTATCTTTTTTTTCTTCCAGAATCAAGTCTACCTGTCCTTTTTCTGGGGTGTATTTTATGGCATTCGAAAGCAAATTATAAAGAATATGTTCTGTTTTTTCTTTATCTAACCAAATCTGATTTTCTTTTAAAAAATTGAACAACTGAAGACTAATAGCCTTTTTCTTAGCCAGTGCTTCAAAACCAGAAAAGATTTCCAGACAGAATTCCACCAATTTAAATCTCGAAATATTTAAAGATGATTTTTGCCGATCGTTTTTTCGAATTTCAATTAATTGATTTACCATCCGAAGCAATCGCAGGGCATTTCCCTTTATCACACCAATAGATTTTTCCTGAACTTTATTTCCTTTTTCAGCATTCATCAGCATATCCAGATGACCCAATATTAAAGTAAGAGGAGTACGAAATTCATGGGAAATTGTAGTAAAAACATTGAGCTTAGCTTGATCTGTTTCGTGAAGTTTTTGAGTGATGCTTACCATTTCATCCTTCTGCTTTACAATGCGATTATTCTGATCTTTCAACTTGGTAGTTTGAATTTCCACCTGATTTTTCAGATAAACATTTAATTTCTTAATTCGAGAAAGTCGGTAATAATAGAATGAAATAAGCAGCACAACAACAATGAAAACCACCAACACCCTGAACCAGACCTCTTCCCAAAATGGCGGAGTAATGGTAATTACAATTTGTTTTTCAGTCTCCCCCCATTCTCCATCAGGCAAAGAGGTATTTATTCTCAGCGTATAAACGCCCGGTGGAACATTAGTAAATGCTGCAAACCTGTTCTCGTTGTTGGCATAAATCCACCTGCCGTCATATCCCTGTAACATATATCGGTACTTTAACTCATTGGGAATGAGTACAGGCTGGGCATTAAATCCAAAAGAAAAAGTATTGGTTTTGTAGTTGAGTTGCAAAGAATCAATTTTGTACAACGGTTTATTCAGCAGGAGCTCCCCCTCATAAATTCCATCAGAATTTACTTCTTCATTAAAAATGCTGAAAGTGTGGATAAATGGTAGAGGTATGAAAGTGGGTTCATTAAAATTTTTGGGATCAAGGGAAACAAATCCATGGTAACCACCAAAATACAATTTACCATCCTTTCCCTTTAAAAAAGCGTCATCCATAAAATAAAAATCTGGTAGATAAGACTTTATTTGTAAAGTTGAAATATTAATTCGGTTCAGGCCTTTGCTGGTACTTACCCAAACATTTCCCAAATCATCTGGGATAATACCATATATTACACTTTCTGATAGACCATTCTTTTCATAAAGGTGGACAACTTTTTTTTCTTTTAAATTGATGATATTAAGTCCATTGTGAGTGCCAATCCATAATTTATCAGGAGTTTTTGCCAGGCAGTACACTTTGTCATTGGTGATTTGAATTCCAGGAGTTGATGTGGAAAATTGATTAACCATTTCACCAGATTCAGTATTCAAACTGAATACTCCATTATAATCGGAGGCAACCCAAAGCAAACCATTTTCATCCATTTCAAAGTCCCGAATATTGTTACCCTGTTTTCTTTCTAAAATGATTTTTGATTGTTTGTTTTTTAAATCAAATCTGGTTATCCCATTTCCTCCAAAGTACAATACTCCTTTTGTAAACTCTTTAATTACTCTATATCCGGATAAGGGAGGTAATTTAAATTTGGTAGAGGCATCTATAGGTATTTTATTCTTTTCATTCAAAATAAATAAACCATCCAATCTTCCAAACCAAATATTTCCTTCTGAATCCTTAAAGATTGACCTGATTTCACTTACTTCATCAGAATCATTTTGTCCCAGGGGGATAAAGGATTGTTTAGGGTCACCATCTGTAATTTTGCCCAACCCAGAATGATCGAAACCTACCAGAATTTCCCCATTTGCTAAAGGATAAATCGCTCTAACAGGGTCGGTATAATCTTCTTCAAATTTTTGTGGGATATAATGGAAATTGAATCTATTTTTACTTTTACTGTATACATTTACTCCCGTTTTTAAAGTAACAATCCAGGTATTGTTTACCTTATCCTTAAATAATATTGAAGGTAATTCCCCTATCAGGCTACCTTTTCTATTGGCATCTACTTCATGGCTAGATAAAACAAATGTTTCCTTTGCTTTGGTCACACTGTATAATTTTCCATCGGCAATAATCCAAAATTTTTCTCCATCAAATGAAATTTGTTCAATATCACTTTCATTGACTTTTCCTTCGCTTAAAATCGAAAGGTTAAAAAGTTTTTCCTTTTGCTGATTGTTGATTTTTTGAGTGTAAAAACCTGTTTTGGTAGCATATAAAATATTACCTTCAAAAGTTGTACAGGCAAATGTCCTTTCCGGGATCGTAAAATTAACCTGGCCATCTTTTTGAAATCCTTCTTTTAAAAAATCGTAAAATTGTATTTTATCTTTCGTCCTGATGCCTAACATATTGGGATTTAATTGAAAAAGATCAAGTATTTTGCTTGTAGAATCAATAATGGAATAGGAAAGTGTAACAGGGTTAAATTGAGCCAGATAATTTCCATTGTAGAGTAGTAGGTTTCCATTGGGCATTTCCAGTATTTGCCGAATTCCAGATATTTCTGGGAGAACTGAATCGGGATAAATAATGAATGCATCTTTTTTAGCCTGATAAAAGTTAAGATCTCCCAAGCTTGATAAAGCCCAAATATTCCCATTTTTTCCAGGGGCAAGTAATGCTATAAAATTACTACTAATGGCCTTGTCATTTCCTGGTTCTGGCTTGTATACTTTAAAGTCGTGTCCGTCAAAACGATTGAGCCCATTAATTGTTCCAAACCAGATATAACCCAAATCGTCTTGTACAATGCTATGGATAAAGTTTTCAGATAAACCATTTGCTGTACCATAATGGTAAAAGAAGATATGATCTGCTTTTGAAATAATAGATGGAAATATCATCAGTATGAAAAGGCTGTATCTAAAAATCATCAAAATAAATCTTAGCATATTCAAAATTAAGGTATTATTCACAACTAGACACAAATCCATCTTTAATTGCAACAAATGGGACCCTATCCTAATTGGTCACAACTTAGTTTTGAGAAATAAATATTGTATTTAATTTATTCATTCTAAATATTATAATCAGACTGGAAATGGAAAAAAGGAGAATTATAGCATTTATTCTAATCGGAATACTTAATGCTATTAGTGTATCAGCTAATGATGGAGATTGGAAACCACTTTTTAATGGGAAAAATTTTAAAGGTTGGAAAGTGCTAAATGGCACAGCAGAGTATACTATTGATAATGGTGAAGTTGTAGGAACTTCAGCGATGAATACCCCAAATACATTTCTAACTACAAAGACTCATTACGGAGATTTCATTTTAGAATATGAAATGAAAATGGACAGAGGTTTGAACTCAGGTGTTCAGATCAGGAGCAACAGTATTCCCGAATATAAAGATGGAAGAATTCATGGCTATCAGGTAGAATGTGATGATTCTGAAAGAAGATGGGCAGGAGGAATTTATGACGAAGCCAGAAGAGGATGGCTTTATCCACTAGAATATAATAAAGAAGGAAAAAAGGCCTTCAAAAATGGCGAATGGAATAAGTATAGAATTGAGGCGGTAGGAAATTCCATCAGAACGTGGATAAATGGCATTCCCTGTTCAAATTTGATGGTAGATTTTACAGCATCCGGATTTATAGGTTTACAGGTCCATTCTATCCATGACGAAAAGCATGCTGGCAAAACTATCCGATGGAAAAATATTAGAATTAAAACCGAAAATCTTGAAAGTGACAGAAAGAAGATGAAGGGGGTAAGAGAAGTAAGTTACCTTAACAATCAATTGACGGAAACTGAAAAAGCAGAAGGCTGGAAGCTTTTATGGGATGGAGAAACTACCAAAGGATGGAGAAGTGCAAAATCTGATAAATTTCCTGAAGCTGGTTGGGAAATTAAAGATGGAATGCTTTCGGTAATTCAGGGAGATGGAAAAGAATCTGTAAATGGAGGAGACATTATTTCTGAAGATAAATACAAGAGTTTTATTCTGGAGGTGGATTTTAAACTGAGTGAAGGCGGAAATAGTGGCATTAAATACCTGGTTGACCCTGAGTTGAATAAAGGAACTGGTTCTGCAATTGGGCCAGAATTCCAGATTTTGGATGATAAAAAACACCCTGATGCGAAGCTTGGAGTGGCAGGTTACAGAACACTAGCTTCTTTATATGATCTCATTCCGGCAGATGGTAGATTGTTTGACCCAAATCTTATGCAGAAAAGGTTCAATGGAATTAATTCATGGAACAGAGCAAGAGTTGAAGTGAGAGGGAACAATGTTCAGCACTTTCTAAATGGTGTAAAGGTTTTGGAGTATGAAAGGGGAACGCAACAGTGGAAAGCACTCGTAGGATATAGCAAATATGCCAAGTGGCCAAACTTTGGAGAGTTGGAGCAAGGTCATATTCTTTTACAGGAACATGGCGATAAAGTTGACTTTAGAAACGTGAAAATTAAAACACTTTAATAAATTATTCATAAGTTTATTGAAGATCTAATTTCCTCGACTTCAATAGCCTATAAATATGAAAAAAATGCAAAGTAAAAATTCGAGAAGAAAATTTATTAAGAACACGGCCCTCGCCACTTCTTCAATTTCTGTAGGACTTGTAGGAGGAGTTTCTGCCAAAAGTTATAGCAGAATTCTGGGAGCAAATGATAGGGTTACTGTAGCCCAGATTGGTTGTAAAAGAAGGGCTGGTGCAATGAAAAGCGCTTTCAAAGCCATTAATGATAAACTAAATATCAAATATGTTTGTGATATTTATAAGCCACAAATGGAAAAATTTGGTGCTGAAATAAAAGAAGCTACCGGACAAAAGCCGCAACAGGAAGGTGATATTAGGAAATTGCTGGAAGATAAAGAGATTGATGCAATTTTTAATGCAACTCCTGACCACTGGCATGCACCTGGAACCTGGTTGGCATTGGAAGCAGGAAAGAATGTTTATGTAGAGAAACCTTGTAGTCACAATCCATGGGAAGGAGAATTGTTGGTAGAATTCCAGAAGAAATATGGAAAAGTAGTACAGATGGGTAACCAACAAAGATCGGCTCAAGAATCTCAGGAAATCATTGCCGAAATTCATAATGGAGCAATTGGAGAGGCTTATAAAGCAGTTGCTTTTTATAATAATTCAAGGGATAGCATAGGAAAAGCTAAAGCTGTTCCAGTTCCAGAAGGATTTGATTGGGAGTTATTCCAGGGTCCGGCTCCAAGGGCAGAATATTTGGATGTTTATTTTGATTATAATTGGCACTGGTTCTGGCCTTATGGAACTGGAGAAACAGGTAATAATTCTGTGCATGAAATAGACATCGCCAGATGGGCATTGCAATTGGATTTCCCTGATACAGTTTCTGTAGATGCTGGAAAATATCATTTCAAAGATGACTCGTGGGTGATGTATGATACCATGGACGCACAATTCAAATTTGGGGATAAAACCATTGTTTGGGATGGGAAATGTAGAAATAACTACCCTACCTACGGTGTTGATAGAGGAACAATAATTTATGGTTCTGAAGGATCTGTATTTGTAGATAGAAATGGTTATAAAATGTATGACAGAGGTGGAAAAATGGTAAAAGAAGCCAATGCAGCTGAAAAAAGCTCTACAACCGGTTTAGGTGGTGGAGGAAGTGCTACCAACGTTCACGTTAATAATTTCATTGAAACTATTAAAGGAACTACAAAACAAAATTCTCCAATTGATGAGGGAGCAAAAAGTACATTGTTAGGTCACTTAGCTAACATTGCTTACAGAGCAGATTCGGTAATCAAATGTGATCCTAAAAATGGACAATTATTAGACAAAAAATTAATGAAAACCTACTGGAAAAGACAATACGAGCCAGGATGGGAACCAAAAATATAATAGCAAATACTTTGATTTTAAAAGCAGTGATCG
>JAHQVQ010000297.1 GCA_019634305.1 Flammeovirgaceae bacterium
ATTAGGAAATCATTACTTTTTACAAACCAAATAACAATCACCCCATTTTATTAAATTTTTAATTTTTACTAGATACCATTTATCAATAAAATTAATTAGAGATGAAAAAACAATTCATTTTATTATTTGCTTTATTTATTGCTGTTTCTGCGGTCAACATTTCTTTTGCACAATCTGATCTGAAGAAAAAAGATCTTAAGGCAATAAAATCGGCCAAGAAACAGGCAAAAAAGATGAAGAAGGATGGGTGGGCTGTAGCACCAGGTTCACTGCCAATGGAAAAAGCATTGGAAAGATCGTGGTCTATGCTATTGGCTACCAACGAACAAGGCAATAAAAAATTTATTGATGCTGATGGAAATGCCGTAGCCGAATCAAAGTCTGCAGCTGACTTACAAGCATTAGAATTGGCTAAATTAAATATTGCGGGTCAGTTAGAAACACAAGTTGCCGCTCTTATTGAAGCTTCTGTTGCTAACCAGCAGTTGTCAAGAGAAGAAGCTGCTTCTGTAACTAAAGTGGTTGCCGGTTCTAAAAACATGATCAAGAATACCATCGGTAACATTGACCCTGTTTACAAAGTGTACCGAGATGTAGGAAGCAAAAATGTAGAAGTTCAGTTAAAGATTTTTTACAATTATGACCAGGCTATGAATGGTGCCAAAAAGGTGCTCAGAAATAAGCTTGAAGAGGAAACTAATATTATCCATGAAAAATTAGATAATATCCTTGATTTAAAATAATCTTTTAGACTAAAGGACTCGTTAAAGAGGTTGGGAAATTTAATTATTCCTGACCTCTTTTTATTTAAATTTGGTGCTATTTTTTTTGTAGTAAATAGATGTGAAGAATTAAATATACTTAATAAGTACCACAACTTTTTGATAATGAGATAAAAGTACTCAATATAAAATAGTACTGGTACTTATTTGTTTTTTGATTTACTAAATATCAAATCAGTCAATCAAAATTTTCAGCTTAGTAAATTATATTTTTTAACCAATTTCTATTCAGGTAAAGTTTACAACCTCTCTTAAAAATGAAAACATATTTTATCATTATCTTCTTATTATCAGCAATTTCAATTGTAAATGCCCAAAAAAAGGCAAAAACTGTAAAAGTAGCTGGTAAGGCAGAAATAAGAATTGAAGATGCTTACTGTATTGGTGAAATAAAGCAAAGAGTAATTGATCTTGCTAAAATCGATGCTTTGGAAAAAACTTTTGGGAAGGTAATTGTTCAGGGAACCAACACTTATATAGAAAATATTAACACGGGGGAAAAGGCAGCTACTAATACTCAAATGAATGTAATTGCAAATTCAATGGTACGAGGAGAATTTGTAGAAGAAAATGTGACTAAACTTGAATGGTTTTTAAGAGATCGGGAAAATCCTACTGGAATGAAACAAGAACTGTGGATTCTTTGTGAGATTGAAGGAAAAGCAAGGGAGATGAAGGAGGCAGATGTAGCTTTTGAAGCTAAAACAATGAATTGTATCAACCCTGGCTCTTGTAATACAGAAGTTTATCATAACAATGAAAGAGTATACCTTAACTTTCAGACGCCTGTAAATGGATATTTAAGTGTTTATATGCAGGACAATGAAGATGGTATTATTTACAGACTTTTTCCTTATAGCAAAATGAGTGGTGATTACGAAAGTGCTGTACCTGTGCAGGCAGATCTAAATTATATCCTGTTTTCAGAACAACATCATAAGACTTTGTTTCCAGATGTAAGTAGAAGTATCCTTGACCCTATTTCAGCTTATACCACAAAAGAACAATTATTCAATAGAATTTTTGTTGTATTTTCCCCAGATCCTTATAATAAACCCTTGCTCGATGTTAACCATGCTGCTGGAGGAATTAAAACCATGGATACTGAAAAATTTCACCAATGGTTAAATAAAAACAAAGCAAGAAACACAAATTTCCAAACAAGCAATATTGACATTATTATTAAGAAATAGTACTTTCCTTTTTATCTAAGGATCTCCAAAACCCATAAAAATATCTCTATTAATTTGCCTTCCTTGGTAAAAATCTGATCTTTGAAGCTCAGGAATTTGCATAACATCTTCCTTAAAAAGATCTTTAGATTACCCATATTGACTACTTGTTGCTTAATGGTTGCTTATTATCGAAAGAAGGATAGATTTTTTATTGCTGTTGATTGTATTATTTTCGGATTTGAAGAAGGGGAATTAAAGCTTCTTTTAATCAAAAGAAATTTTGATCCAGCAAAAGGAAAATGGTCATTAATGGGAGGCTTTTTATCTGAAAATGAAACACTTGATCTGGCCGCAAAAAGAATTTTAGATAATCTTACCGGATTATCTAAAATTTATATGGAGCAGCTTTTTGGATTTAGTCAACCAGACCGTGATCCTGGGGAAAGAGTTATTTCAGTAGCCTATTATGCCCTTATCAGAATTAATGAATTTGATAATAAGTTAATCGAACAACATGGGGCTGAATGGATTTCGGTAAAAGAAATTCCTGAACTTATTTTCGACCATAATCAGATGGTTCAAAACGCAATCAATAAACTTCAATGGAATACCCGCTATAAACCAATCGGTTTTGAATTACTTCCTGAAAAATTCACCATTCCAGAACTCCAGGCTCTATATGAGGCCATTCAGCAGAAAAGTTATGACCGTAGAAATTTTTCTAAAAAGATCCTTTCAATGGGGTTTATTAATCGGCTAGAGGAAAAGCAAAAAGGGTTTTCAAAAAAAGGGGCATATTTCTATAAGTTCGACAAACAAAAATATGATGAATTAAGCGAAAAGGGATTTGATTTCAAATTATAATACCGGTAGCTTTCATCATCAAAAACAACCAATAAATCTACAAAACATGTCAAAGTCAAACAAAATTAACGTAAGTTCCGAAGTAGGAACTTTAAGGAGACTGCTTATCCATAGTCCGGATGCTGGAATAGGAAAAGTGATCCCCAGTAAAGCCCAGGATTGGCTTTTTGAAGATATAATCCATCTGGATACCATGAGGAGCAAGGAGTATGATCTTTTTACCAAGGTTCTATTGTATTTTCTTGATCCTGAAAAAGTGAAAGGAAAAATTGGGGATATAGATCACCCAAATCAGAATAGAGATTTTTATAAACCAGATAAGTCTACCTACTTTCAATCTGATAAAGTAATCGACCCACAATTTCTTCTGGCTGAGATACTTGAGAATAAAGAAGTGAAGAACAAATTGGTAGCATCTGTTTGTTCCTTTGAGCGTACCTCCTATTCTACTCAGGAAAATTTATTCAAATTAGAAAACCAGGACCTGGCTAGAACACTAATTTCGGGAATCCTTCTTACTCAAAAAATGATCTTCCCACCAGTCCCAAATTTCATATTTACCAGAGATATTGCAGTAGTGGTAAATGATCATATTATGCTTACTAGACCTGCAACTGAAGCAAGATCGAGAGAGGCTATTCTTACAGCCTTTATCATGTTTAATCATGAAATGTTCAGTGAATACAAAGACAAAATCATAGAGATCACTAATAAACAAGATTACTTTTTGTATGATGATAATGAAAAAAAATACAAAAATGTAACCGTGGAAGGTGGAGATGTAATGACAGTCGCACCCAACCATTTACTTATTGGATGTAGTGAAAGAACTTCTCTTCATGCTGCCAGTGTAGTTATTCAACAATTATTTTCCCGAAATGTGGTGGATAAAGTTTCTGTAGTGCAAATTCCTAATAAAAGGGCTTTTATGCATATTGATACTACCTTTACCCAGGTAAAAAGAAACCTTTGGGTAATCCATGCACCTTTTTCCAAACAAGGAACCGATTACGATACTAAAGATTTAATTCCTGAATTAGGTGAGCCAACAGAAAAATTCACACTTAATATTTCCCAGTTTCAAAAAGGGAAAGTGGATCAACCTATAAAATTTGATTATCTGGAAGATTTATTAGACGATATCAGCCAAAAGGATTTGAACAGTATTGAAAAAACGGAGTTCATTTATTCTGGCGATGGGGTTTTTCCATTTGGACAAAGGGAACAATGGACAGATTCCTGCAATGTTTTAGCACTTAAAGAAGGAGTTGTAATTGCCTATGACCGAAACGATAAAACTGCTGAGGGTTTTAAACGAAAAGGATTCAATGTGATTCATGCCAATGATTTATTAAATCAATTCGAAAACAATGAAAGCAGTCCTGAAGAAATCAGCAATACACTAATTTTACTACCTTCCGGAGAGCTTTCAAGAGCCAGAGGAGGTTCACATTGCCTAAGTATGCCATTATTCAGAGACCCGATAGTTTAGCTAAACTAAATCTAAAAAGAAAAGCCTGCAACTATTGAAAGTTGCAGGCTTTTTAGAATAAGATCAAATCTATTTTTATCCTTTTACCGATTTTACAAAATTGGAAATATCCTTTTCCAAATTTTCAGAATTCGATAATAATTTAATAAAAGCGCTTCCTATTATTGCTCCTTCTGCATAACAACATGCATTTTTAAAGGTATCATTATTGGATATTCCAAAACCTATTAATTTATTATTCTTTAAATTATAGGATCCCACACGTTCATAATATTCAATTTGCCCATCCTGCACTTTATCTTTTGCACCCGTAATACTATTACTAGACACCATATAAATAAAGCCATTTGAAGCTTCATCTATTTGCTTAATCCTTTCTTCAGAAGTTTGTGGAGAAATGAGAAAAATATTATACAAACCTGCCTTATCAAACAAGGTCTTATATTCTCTTTTATAATCTGGCAATGGCAAATCAGGCAAGATTGTCCCATCTATTCCAATAGATTTACATTTTTCAACAAATCTGTCAACACCATATTGGATAACCGGATTAACATAACCCATCAGAATTAATGGGATATTAGTATGTTCCCTGATGCCTTCTAATTGCTCAAATAATTTTGCAATGGTCATCCCATTTTCCAAAGCCACCATATTACTCTCCTGGATAGTAGGGCCATCAGCAACAGGATCAGAATAAGGCATCCCGATTTCAATTAAATCAGCTCCACCCTTTTCCAGGGCTTTTATTATTTTCACAGTATCACCTAACTTGGGAAAACCAGCTGTAAAATAAATATTAAGAACATCTTTCTTTTCTTGAAATACCTGATCTATTCTATTCACTTTTTATAAGTATTTAATATTGATCAAAATTAAAGCTCTCTTTTATCTAATTGAGCTTAAAAGTAAAAGCGTATCATGACCTACATTAAGCCCTTGATACGCCATTAATACTTTATGCAAGTTAGCAGATTTTTAGCAAAAACACTCAAAAACTACTTATAGTAAATCTGATTACTTACTTTAATAGTTTTTTCACACTGGCAATTTTCACACAAACTGCTACTACTTCCATTGCCTTTTTAATCTCTTCCAAAGATGGTAAACTAGGAGCCAACCTTATGTTTTTGTTATCAGGATCATTTTTGTAGGGGAATGTTGCCCCCGCTCCAGTTAATTTAACACCTACTTCAGCAGCCATAGCCACCACTTCTTTTGCACAATCATCAAGCGTGTCCATACTGATAAAATATCCACCATTTGGATTACTCCAAGTAGCAATTTCCAATCCTCCTAATTCGCTATCTAGAATCTCTCTAACCAATGAAAACTTTGGTCTTAATAAAGCAGCATGTTTTTTCATATGCGTTTTTATTCCATCAAAATTCTCAAAAAACCTGATATGTCTTAACTGATTAAGTTTATCTGGCCCGATCGTTTGCATAGAAAGGTTTTTCCTTACCCAATTCATATTGGCTTCACTTCCTCCCATTACCCCAACACCTGCTCCTGCAAAACTTATTTTTGAGGTCGAACCGAAAATAAAAACTCTATCGGAATTCCCAGCAGATTTACAAGCCTCTAATATATTTTTAAGCTGATCTTTATTATCATTGAGATGATGAACTGTATAAGCGTTATCCCAGAAAATTCTGAAATCATTTGCCGCTGTCTTCATTCCTGCCAATCTATCTACTACCTCATCACTAAAAGTTGCTCCGGTAGGATTTCCATATTTTGGAACACACCAAATTCCTTTTATAGAATCATCTGATGCAACTAATTTTTCAACCTCGTCCATATCCGGACCATTAGCGCCATTGGCCACTGCAATCATTTCAATACCATGGTGCTCACATACCGAAAAATGCCGATCATATCCTGGAGAAGGACATATGAACTTAACTTTTTGTTGAATCCATGGTTTTTCACCACCTACTACTCCATGAAGTAAAGCATTCACTACAGTATCATGCATTAAAGTCAAACTAGCATTCCCTCCTATCACTAATTCATTTACTCCAACTTCTAGAAATTCGGCAAAAATTTCTTTTGCTTCTGGTAAGCCATCTACACCACCATAATTCCTACAATCCGTACCATTGGCAGATTTATATTCATCCTCAGTTAATATGGTTAACATCTTTTGACTTAAATCCAATTGTTCAGGAGAAGGTTTTCCCCTTGTCATATCCAACTTTAGGTTTTGACCTTTAATTTCCTCAAACCTTGATAACAATTTTTTTAATTCTGCCTGAAGTTCCTCCTTACTATAATCTTTCAATGCCGTCATAATGAATCCTCCGTTCTTTTGAAAAAAATTTATTCGGCTGCAAATATATTTAATGGATCCTTAAAAAATCTCATAGATCGCTATCATTTTCTTAAAGAAAACACATATTTCACAAGTGCATTAACTTCCTCTTCTGAAAGCACTTTCTTATAAGGAGGCATCGCATTCTTTCCATTCATAATAATTTCAGATACTTCCAATTCTGAAGTTTGTGAAACCTGTAAATTTTTTGCCCCCACATTTTGTAAATCACCTAATTCTCCATGACAGACAGCACAATTTGCGAGAAATAAAGCCTTCCCATGCACAACAACATCATATCCTTCTGAACTAGCATCAGATAATACCTCACTAGAAATTGGCTTTTTCTCTACATTCCTTTTATTCACTTCAGCCAATCCATATGCCCCTACAATCAATAAAAATGACAATGCAGCCAAACCCTTATTCATTTTCTTAAAACCAATAATGGCGATAGGAATACTGGCAAATACCAATACTAATTTAATAATTAGAAGTGTACGAATTTCTGGAATCTGGAAAATCATAAAAAGCCCTGTAGCCAAAAACAAAAAGCTTATAATCATTTCAGGAACCTTAGTTTTTTTAGCAAAACTTTTTAAGGTTTCATTTTTTCCAGTTAATAACAAAATGGTTTTAACCAGATATAATAAAAGAAATAAAACGACTACTAATTTATGCGTATGAAGTATTCCGGTATACATTAGATTTTTTTGTTAAATATGAATTAATAATCTTTAATTAAACTGATATTACGTACTTCAAAATATGAGTTTTGTTCCCTCATTTTCAGCGCATTATAAATAAATCTCTGAAAAAATAGTTTTCAGAATCATCCTTTTGAAAAATAAATACCAATAGATACCTCTGAAAATTTACACCAAATTAAAGCCTCTGGAAATAGAAGCCAAAATAAATTTGATGAATTAATTCCTGTGGCCATAATATGATTTTATAAAATTTTGATCTTGCTTTTATTTGTTTAAATTGGCATTTATAGATGAGTTTAATTTATTAGATTCCAAGACAGAAATTATTACTAAAATGTATTTGTTGTATTTGTAAAGATGGATCTTATTAAACCTCCAAAATTGCTATCAAACGAAAAAAAAGAATAGACTAAAAATGAGGAAATTGTTATTCAAAGGGCTGGGTATACTGATATTTGCCGTAATATTTTATATCGTATATACACTTGCCACTACAAGAAATCATAGTCCGCAGGATACCGTTACTTACACTGAGAATGGATTTAATATTAAAGTAATTTATTGCAGACCATACAAAAAAGACAGAGTAATATTTGGATCTGAAGATGAAGAAGCCCTTCAACCTTATGGTACCTATTGGAGAACAGGAGCCAACGAAGCCACAGAAATTATATTCAAAAATGACGTAAAGGTTGCTGGAAAGGATCTAAAAGCAGGAAGGTACCGATTTTATACCGTTCCAGGAAAGGAAAAATGGGCTATTGCCTTCAATACAGAATTAGGGCAATGGGGCTATATGGAACCTGCCTATGAAATGGATGTGCTTAATGCTGAAGTTCCAGTAAGTTATAGAGATACTCCTTTAGAGCAATTCACCATTCTTCTGGAAAAAAGCAGTTCGGATAAGGTAAATATGACTTTGAGCTGGGATAAGTCTGAAGTTGTAATTCCAATTGAAAAATAACCTATTAATCCAAATCCATTGCCTAAATTTTAACCGCCTTTTTTAGACCAGTAAAGTAAGGCTTTCAGATAATTCAGGCAAAATGACTAACTGAGCTGACCTGAAAAATTTGTCTTTTTCATAAAACTAATTAGATCGAATGTTGTTACTATTCCTACTAGTTTTTCTTTTTCCACAATCGGTATTGCATGGAATTTATTGCTTTCAAAAAGAGAAATAGCTTCCAATATAGTTTGAGAGCTTTTTAATGTGTAAACATTTTTCGTCATTATTTCCCCTACCAAAATAGTGTGATAAATGAGACTATTAATTTCTTCCTCTGTAGCCTTTACTAATGAGGCACCATAACTCACATGCAAAAAGTCCTTATAACTCACTATCCCTACCAATCTTTTATCTCTGGTTACAGGAATATGCTGATAAGAATTCTGATCAAAGATTTCTTTAATTACTTTTAATTTATCTTGTGAATTTACCGTCCGGACGGTTTTTGTCATTATTTCTGAAAGGGAAAGATTCAAGTTCATAATTAAAAAAATTTAAATATTAAATAATAGGAAAACGCAGGTGCGCTTGTGAGTCAGATGTGTTAAAAAATTGGTTAGGAGGTAACTATATACCAAATAGAAAATGGTTTGGGAAAACGGAAGCAATTTGCCACTTAAAAACCAAATAGTTAAAATTGTTTTTCCCGATAAACCAACAGTAGTTTAATATAATACAATCTAAAATTAACTTTAGGCGATGATTTAAACCATGACAATTATCAAGCTTATTAACTGACTTTTTCCAAAATAAAATCAAGTTTTTTTATCGATATAGGAAAGGATTTACCTTTATAATTAGATTCATTCAATTTTCAAACATCACCACAACATTAACCCTAACTCAAATTCAACTATGACTTCAGCTTATGATGTAATTATTGTAGGATATGGACCTGTGGGGATGATAGCTGCAAATATCTTTGGAATGTATGGACTGCAAACCCTGGTAATTGAAAAAAAAACTACTTTTTATAACATTCCCAGAGCAATTCATTTTGATGATGAAGTAATGAGGATTTTCCAATACATCGGTCTCGAAGAAGAAATATTAAAAATTGCCAAGCCAATTCCAGGTCTTCATTTAATAGACAAACACCAAAAAGTACTCTTTCAGATTACAAAAGGGGTTTCTTCCGGCTGGGATTCTAGCTATTTATTTTATCAACCAGAGCTGGAATTTTGCTTACACCAAGGCGCCAAAAAGTATGATAATGTGGAAATAAAAATGGGAGTAAATTTTTCAACACTTTCTCAATCTTCAGAAGAGGTGAAACTTTCCTTGTTGGAAAAGGGAGAACCCATTAAAGTGAAAGGAAAATATCTCATTGGTTGTGATGGGGCAAATAGTACTGTAAGAAATTTTCTTAAAATACCTATGAAGAACCTTGGTTTTTCCAGTGCTAATTTAAAAATGGATATAATTACAGATGAGAAAACCAGTCAACCATTTGGAAATTGGATTCAAAAACTATGTGAACCAAAACTGGGTCCTTATGTCTTTTTAAATAGCAGAAAGGATCATCTCAGATGGGAATTTTCACTGCACAAAAAAATTTCCAAAAACCTAGCAGAATCACCCGAGTTTATTCAGAGCTATCTATCCAAAGTTATTGACCCTGGCAAGGTTGAAATAAAACATGTAGCCTGGTATCAGTTTAAATCGGTAATCGCTAAAAAATGGCGATTTAAAAGAATATTTTTAGCTGGAGATGCTGCCCACCAAATGCCACCTTATATAGGACAGGGAATGGCTGCGGGCATAAGAGATATTTCAAATTTAGGTTGGAAGATTAAGCATAGCATCCGATCTGGTAAAGGAGAGGCATTACTGGAAAGTTATCAAAAAGAAAGGTACTGGCATGCCTTAAAAGTAATATTACTCACCATTTTAGTAGGCAAACTCTTTATCTCAAATTTATCCTTCCTATTGAAATTGGTTAGTAGAATTATTACATTAAAATTCAGGAAAATAAAAATAAAAG
Source organism: Flammeovirgaceae bacterium (assembly GCA_019634305.1). Classification (GTDB taxonomy): domain Bacteria; phylum Bacteroidota; class Bacteroidia; order Cytophagales; family Flammeovirgaceae; genus Flexithrix. The sequence continues at coordinate 10,334 of JAHQVQ010000297.1, forward strand.
AAATCCCACTTAGCAGTGGTTTTTTCGGAAAGAACAAAAAAACTAAAGGAAAGTTATTCCTACAACCTGATATTATTCTCAAAGGGCATAATAAACCAGAAAAGCTAGATAAAATATTGGGAAAAGGATTTGCTATTATTAGCCTTCATAAATCTGCCAAATCATTTATTGGTAAAAAAAACATTGATTTGCTTTCAAAAATTTCCTGCGATTTTTTTGTATTAAATAGTAATCGTGAATTATTAAATCAGGAGCAAAATATCTCGGATATCAATACAGAACTTGAAAATTGGTTTCTTAAAAATAAAGTGCAGGTAGTCATCCTACGTCCCGACAGGTATATTTTTGATGCCACCTCACTACAAAATCTTGAGAATTCAATCGATTTATTAAATAAAAAATCAGGTCTATAATTAATCAAAAAAACATTTGAATCCTTCCTGATTTTAATTATATTGATTCCAGACAAACTACTTTTACAAACTTCGGAAATCTTTCTTTCCAGCCCACAAATAATCTCATACCAACATCTATAAATTGGTTTTGAATAAGGCCTTGCACTATTAATCGAATAAAAATTAGTCGCTAAAATTAATTGTATTTCCATTGATTTGATTTTAGTGTAATTTCCAAAAACTAGACTTCTTCACTTCAAAACTAACAGTCTTTCATAACCATCAAGTTTTTTAGAATAGAATAAACTTCTGTATTTTTTTTAGAGCATGTTTAAATTTTAATCGGAGACGCCTAGTCCTTTCGGCTGCAAAATGACACAGAAGCCTCTGCCCAGTCAAAAACAAAACTTAAACAAGCTCTTATCTTTCTGATGTACTACAAAAATAAAGTTGATTGGAATTGAGCAAATACCCTTGCCTAGTCATAATCTTAAATTGACGGCTTAAAATAGCAACAGCTAACTAAACCTTATATATTTTAAATATTTCTAACAACACTCTAAAACCTTAACACTTAATTATGAAAAATTTTATAGCCACTATTTCCCTATTGGTCTTCATATATTTTCTTAATGGTTGCAACCCACAAGGAAAATCTGGAGATGAGAATGTACAGGTAGCCTCCATGTCGGAAGGAAAAGACCTACAACATGTAGCAGGAACCTGGAAACTTACAAAATACAAATACGGAACTGATAGTATTTATTCCGATTGGCCCGATGATTTAATGACAAAGATTAAATTAATTACAGATTCCCATTTTACATGGGTTTCATACGATAATAAAAATGTAATAGGATCAGGAGGAGGAACTTATGCTTTTGATGGAGCAAACTATACCGAGCATATCCATTTCTTCGAAGATGAAGAGGTTGACCTTACAGGAACTTCCGCCAGTTTCCAGATCAGATTTGATGGAAATACACTTTATCAATCAGGATATACCAAGGAATATGAACTGGATCCAGAATCATTAGAATATGTCTTAAAAGACTCTACCTGGCTAGAAGAAATTTGGGAAAGAATCTAAAAAACAAAAAAACCGCAAGAAAATTCTTGCGGTTTTTTACTCTGGTGGTGATAGGTGGATTCGAACCACCGACTCACGGATTTTCAGTCCGATGCTCTACCAACTGAGCTATATCACCCTGTTTTTATTTTGGTGGTGCAAACATAAATAAATTATTTTTCCCGCAAAATATTTTCAATAAAATTTTCAAAAAAACTTATTTCACAATAAATTAAAATCCACTTAAACATTTGATAACCAAGGAGAAATTAATCGAATATTTCTTTTAAAAAAAATCATTTATTTTTTCTCAGCTTTAATTTCCTGAATTTTATTTTTTATTAATTTCAAAAAATCATTTTCCTTATCAAAAAATTCAACCTCAATTGGCAAAAAGAAAAAGGAAACATTTTTGAAAAATTCCTGAATCTCTTTAGTCCTAAATTTTACTGCATCTTTCTCAGTTGTTAAAATAAAATCTACAGTTTTTCCTAGCTTTTTAAATTCTGCAATTATTTTTTCGATATCTCCTGAAGTATATTCATAATGATCAGCAAATTTCAAATGCTTTTTAATATTGCCAGCTTTTACAAGCTGATCTGTTAAATAAACAGTATTGGCAATCCCGGTTACCAGAAATATATTTGAATTTTCAATGGAAACAGGTTCTGAAACACTTTCCTCGAAAACTGAAACAGGGTTTCCATAATTTATCTTAGTAAAAAAGACTGGAGTTCCAACTTTAGAATATTGATTTATTTCTTTTTCGATTTGTGCCTTTTCAGCATTATTTAGGGTTGAAGGGCATTTTGAAACTATAACACAATCTGCCCTTTGGGCCCCTTTCCTACTTTCCCTCAATCTCCCGTAAGGCAAAGTAAAATCTCTTGTAAAAAGCCTTTTATAATCTGTAAGCAAAATATTAAAATGGGGGTTTACTTTTCTATGTTGAAAGGCATCATCTAAAAGAATAGTTTCCGTTCTGGGCTCATCAGATAAAATGGCCGGAATTCCAATTATCCTTTCTTCGCAAACCGCTACTGTTATTTCATCGGCAAACTTATAATAAAATTGAAAAGGTTCATCCCCAATTTTTTGTACATTGGCTTCCTGATCTGCGATAACTAAACCTTTGGTTTTTCTGCCATATCCCCTACTTAATGTTCCTATTTTATAATCAGCCTTTAAATTTCGAAT
>JAHQVQ010000028.1 GCA_019634305.1 Flammeovirgaceae bacterium
AATAGTTATCAATAAACTTGCCGCTCAATAATACCTGAATAAACATTCAGGGCAAATAATTTAATCTTTAATTATTTTTATTTAATTCACATTTTCCACCTTTCCAGAACCCGAAATACTACTATTTACTGTTGGATTTCCTTCATAAAACACATCTCCACTACCGGCAATACTCACATCTAAAGTTTCAGATACAGTAACTCTGGCACTGCCAGATCCTGAAATAGAAACTTCAGTTTTTGAAGATGGTAAATCAAAAGCATCTACATCACCAGAACCTGAAATCACTATTCTTTGCTCTTCAATTTCTCCGGTAATTTTAATATCGCCTGAACCGGAAATGGAACTCAATAATTCATTTCCAGAAACTTTGGCGTCCATATTTCCTGAGCCGGAAATAATCAGGTCAAAATTATTTCCTGAAAACTTATCCTGGAAAAACACATCTCCTGAGCCACTAATTGCAGCTTTTTCTAGGTCAGGGATAGTGATATAGATATCCAGATCATCGTACTTTTTCATACAATTCCTGAATTCGATTTGCCATTCTCCATTTTTAACTTCATTATCAATCTGGTTGATCACATTTTCCTGCCCTTCTATTTCCACCATTTGGGTTTCCCCTTTTTTCAAAAAAATTCTTCCAGATATCTGAAGGTTAAAACTATGGAAATCATTAATATCTATAGTTTTGGTAATAATACTTCCACTTCCCCTTTCACAGTCTTTTAATTCATCACAACTGGAAAATAAAAATGGAACTACTAATAAAAATGATACTATTTGAAATTTCAGAAGCTTTCTCATTTATTAAATTATTTGATTAACAAACAGTATAGTCGGAAAACAAGACTAAAAGGTTGCATTTTGGGTGTCGATTTTCAGACTTTAGCCTATTTTTTTGAATAGTGGAGAGTATATCCTGTAAAATAAGCAGGAAGGGTATTATATTTAAAGATTCAAAAATTATAAACCAATTCCCATTTTAGATAAAATGTTGATAATGAATAGAATTTCGTGTTTTTTAATTACCGGACTCGTCAGTATATTATTGGCTTGCTCCAACAATCCACCACAAACAACTTCTTCAGAAGATGTCAAGGAGGTTATTCCCGATTTTTTACCTTTCAAAAAAGTGCCTTTAAATGATTTATCAGAGTTTAAGGCTACAACGGGAAATTGGCAAATTGCAGGGGACGTTTATGCAGACCGAAATACTGAGAGTGCTTTGGAAGTAACTGAAGGTGTTGGAATATTAGCCAATATCCCTACAAATGAAGCCAGAAACAATATCTTCACGAATTTAGAACATGGCAACTTCGAGTTGGAACTTGATGTGATGATGCCTAAGGGTTCTAACTCTGGAATTTATTTTCAAAGCCGGTATGAAGTACAACTATTTGATAGTTGGGGGCAAAAAGATCCGCATCATAGTGATATAGGTGGTATTTACCAAAGATGGGATGATAGTAGAGGAAAAGGAAATGAAGGTTATGAAGGACATGCGCCAAGGGTAAATGCTTCCAAAACTCCCGGACTATGGCAACATTTTAAAATTATTTTTATAGCTCCAAAATTCGATGGAAGTGGAAAAAAAATTGAAAATGCCAAATTTGAAAAAGTTTGGTTAAATGGAGTCTTAATTCAAGAAAATGTAGAATTATTAGGAACTACAAGATCTGCCGCTTTTACAGATGAAGTTCCAAAAGCTCCTCTTATGTTACAAGGTGATCATGGACCTGTAGCCTTTCGAAATATTCAATACAAAATGTATGATGGTCAAAAAGTTACTTTTAGTGAGTTAGATTTAAAAGAATACGAAAGTTCAGACGATTCTATCCCTGATTTCACCCAACTGACGCCAATCAAAGCACTTAGAGTTGATTCTATTACCTATGCTCATGGTTCATCTGACTCTAAATATGCTCTGGTTTATCAAGGAGAACTAAATATTCCAAATGCTGGTGATTATCTTTTCAAAATCCATTTTGGTGGCGCAGGAGGTCAATTGATTGTAGATGGTAAAATGATATTAGATATGCAGGATGGTTTTTATTTCGATCAGCCTGGAATAGCAAAAACTACATTGGCTAAAGGGAGCGTTCCATTCACTCTTGTATACAACAAGCCTAGCCGACACTGGAGAAAAGGATTTGCTTTATTTGTAGAAGGAGCTGGTATTAAACAACATCCGCTACATGCACCTAGCTCCACTAACACCAATAGGGAACCAACACCTATAATTGTTACCGCTTCAGACGAGCCTGTCTTGCAAAGATGTTTTATGATGATTGGCGATGAAAAAAGAACCCATGTTATTGCTGTTGCTACACCAGAAGGAATTCACTATGCATATGACTTGCAGATAGGAGCACTTTTGCATATATGGGATGGTGAATTTTTAGATGTAACACAAATGTGGCATCAAAGAGGAGAGCCTCAATTAGGTGTCCCAGCAGGAGCAAGTGTAGCCTTACATGGTGATCCTGATTTTGCTTTCCTAGAAGGGGATGCTGGAGCCTGGCCAGATTCCACTCAAACCAATGTTACTTTCAAACAAATTGGATACGAACTCAATGACATTGGTTTACCAACATTTTCTTACCAATTTGGTGACCTTAAAGTAACCAATGAATTTATCCCCAGGGCATCTGAAAAAAGACTTAATCGTAAAATTCTACTTTCTGGAAATGCTGATGCTTTCTTTAAAGTAGCTGAAGGGGAAATAATCAGTCAATTACCTGATGGCGCTTATGGTATTGATGATAAAAGCTATTACATAGATTTCCCAGCTGGCAATGGTCTTGAGCCCCAGATCCGAAAATCAGATGGAATGGATGAATTAATAGTAAAAATACCATCCGGAACCAAGGAAATCGCTTACGATATTATCTGGTAAGACATCTTATATTAGTATAAAATGAAATTACAAAGCATATAATGCTTGCCTTAGTTTACCAAGAGTAATTTCACAACTTATAGTTAAATGAAAAAAAATAATTTTATATATAAATTCTTATTGATGGGAATTGCTGTAGCTTTTTCCTGTCAGCTAACCCAGGCTTCCACCAACAGTTTTTTGGCTTTTGGAGATACTACAGAAGAAGCCAAATATTATCAAATTATAACAGTACCAATCCCTAAAGACATTATTTTAGAAGTTGGCGGATTGACTTTTACTGATAAAGATCAGTTAGGGGTTTCTACCAGAAGAGGAGAAGTTTGGTTATTGGATAATCCTTATAGCAAAAAACCTAAATACAAAAGATATGCTCATGGTTTACATGAGTCCTTAGGATTAGCCTGGAAAGACAATGGTTTTTATCTAACTCAGAGAGGAGAATTAACCAGATTGGAGGACAAAAACGGAGATGGCAAAGCAGATATATATAAAACCGTCTATTCATGGCCGCTTTCCGGTAATTACCATGATTATTCTTACGGGCCAAAATTCACCAAAGATGGTGACATGTTGGTGACATTGAACTTATCATGGATTGGTTATGGGGAAAGTCTGGCAAAATGGAGGGGATGGTTGTTAAAAATCACTCCTGAAGGTGAAATGACACCAATTGCCACAGGATTAAGATCTCCTTCCGGATTTAACCTGAATGCAGAGGGCGATATATTTTACACCGAAAATCAGGGTGACTGGGTTGGTTCAGGAAGAATGACTCACCTGGAAGTTGGTGACTTTGCAGGTAACCCCGGTGGATTAAGATGGTCAGAAGAATCTGAGTCGCCTGTAAAGGTAAAATACAATGAAGTGGCCAGAGAATCGGGCATGACCATGTATGAATATGCCAAGGTTTTACCGGGATTGAAACCACCAGCAGTTTGGTTTCCCCATACTATATTGGGAATTTCCACCTCCGATATTTTAATAGATGACAGAGCTGGGAAATTCGGCCCTTTTGAAGACCAAATGTTAATAGGTGACCAGGGACATAGCAAAATTATGCGGGTGTATATGGAAAAAGTGAATGGTGTTTACCAGGGTGCTGCTTTTCCGTTTAGAGAGGGTTTTTCTTCAGGTATTTTAAGGATGATCTGGGGAAGTGATAACAGTATGTTTGTGGGGATGACCAGTAGAGGCTGGGCTTCCACAGGTGGTGGTATGTATGGTTTACAAAGATTGAAATGGACAGGAAAAATGCCATTCGAAATGAAAACCATAAAGGCTGAAGATGATGGTTTTTTGGTAGAATTTACCAAGCCTGTTGATAAAGCAACAGCCGCAGATCCAGCTTCATATAAGATGACTTCATTCACGTATCATTATCATTACAGATATGGAAGCCCGATTATCGATAATCAAAAATGTATGATCCATAAAATTGATGTAGCTGAGGATGGAATGTCAGCTAAACTGACTGTGCATGGCATGAGACTTGGATTCATTCACCAGCTGGAAGCTCCTGGAGTAAAGTCAAAAGACGGCATGGCTTTGTTGCATGACACTGGTTATTACACCTTAAACCAGGTGCCAGGTGGGGAACTAAAATCGCCACAAATGGCAGGGCAGATGAAATCTTCCGGAAATGAAATTGTGCAGGCCAAACGGGTAAACAAAATGCCTGAAACCTGGACTGATGGTGCAGAAACTACTTTGACTGTGGGAACACTTCCGGGATTAAAATTTGATGTAGCAGAATTGGAAGTAAAAGCGGGAAGTAAAGTGCAGCTGGTTTTCGAAAACAATGATGATATGCTACACAATTTCGTAATCACCAAGCCAGGAGATGCCATTGATAAGGTTTCGAAAATGGCAGAAGGTTTAGGATTGGATGGTGCTGATCTGAACTATGTGCCCGATACAGAAATGGTACTTTTCCATACCGGAATTATCCAGCCAGAATCAACAGAAAGTATTTTCTTCGAAGCTCCAACTGAGCCGGGGGAATACCGATTCGTTTGTACTTTCCCGGGGCACTCCTATGTGATGAGAGGGAAGTTAATTGTGAAGTAATTCCAGTTTTATCCTAAAAAAACCTCCCTATCAGAATTGCTGATAGGGAGGTTTTTTGTTTTTTTTAAATGCGCTAAATAACAACTTTTTACAAGTCCTCATCCTCATCATAATCAGGGTATTGGTCAGGAGCATCTCCTTTGCTTTTTATAAGTTCCGGCCCGTCCAAAACCGAATCATCACCAGAAACCTCCTCAAGCACTACATCAAACTCCCAGTGGTCTCCAAAATCAAATAAGTACTTCATGGTTTGCCTTTCCACAAGTCCTAATTCCTCAATTTTGGTTTCACAGGCCAAAGGAGTAGCCCCACTGCCCCTTTCATCATGATAGCCAATTCCGGAAAATAATTTTCCTTCCGGATAAAAAACATAAAGATGGTCATTTTCAAAATCATAGGCGTCCAGAATAGCCCTATGTAATTCATCTAAAAAGCAACTCCCCGGTATCCGAATCACCCGCCATATTTGATTGTTCATCTTTACTTTAAAGATGTAAATCCCTGCCCGAGTTTCCGTTTCCATATTTAATTCTTTGCCCAATACATCTTCTCCCAGTTCTTTTTTAAATACCTCTAAAAACGGTTCGTTTTCCACTTTTTCAAGTTGCTTATCAATGATGTCCTCATCAATATCTTCCTTTTCCATTTGAAAAAGAAAAAAGGGATCATAAAGATAGGATTCATTTTCTCTGGAGTAATAATTCCAGTAAGACAAAGGCCTTTCGTCCACTAATTTGGGAATCAAAAATTTACCAAACGAATTAATTTTAATAGAGTCCACATACTTTCTATCAGATTTATGGTAGTTTTTCTCAGTAAAATCCCACCAACCTAAAAAGCCTAATTGTTTAGTTATTTGCCCAAGATTATGCAATTCAATTTTTTTAAACGCTTTCTTTTTATCAATTTTCTCTCCTATATCAGTGAGGAAATCACTCACAGCTTCAGTTAATCCATTATTGTAATCATCTTCCTTTAATTCATCTATGTTGCATAGCGTCCATAATCCCTTTAGCATTGAAAAGTATTTTTCTATCTTATTAAAAGACTGAAAATATTCAAACTGTTCTTCATTAACCTCAATAAAAATGCTTGACTTTTCATTGTTCAAATGAATGAGTTTTGTAGCCTTTCCTACATGAAAAAATAAAGAAACAACTGTGTATTTTAACTGCTGTACCTTATTATGAGGAACTTCCTGAGAATGGAACAATAGGTTATTTATCTTAAAACAGTCTTTTGGTCCTATTTTACTACTTTTTGTAGCCTTTACCTTATTATTTCTGAAATAGTCCAGAAAATCATTGAAATCATCAATAATGGGAAGGCTTTCTATGGTTTCTATTAAATCTTTGGAATTCATCAATCAAAAAATTTTTGGCTAAAGTTACCCACCTTTTTTAATTTCCCCATACAACCTCAAAATATCTCTATTATTCGCTCGATTTTGCTTTTTTTCCCTTGCCTCCATTTGGTCATATTCATCCATCAATTCTTCCAGCTTGGCAAGTGCCTCCTCTCTTTTTCCTGCTTCATTCAGGAATTTGGCAAACTCCATTCTGTGGGGATAATTGGTGAAAGTAGAATCCATTTCCGAAAAGACTTTTTCCGCTTTTTCCTGCTCATTTTCATGAAACAAAGACCAGGCATAGGCTATTTTCTCTTTCGATTTGGAGAATGTTTTATTACCATTTACCTGATTACCATAATCCACCGCCTTGGCATAATTTTCTAAGAGGTACTCCACCTTCACCAACCTCCTTAAAAGATCAGGATTATCGGCATTAAATCCTTCCAGACAGGAGTCATAGTATTCTGCAGCATCCTGATACCTTCCTAATTCAAGGTATTTATCAGCAAGATTTGTTTTGTTGGTAATGGTATCGGAAAACTTCACCTCTTTTTCCAGTTTCTGAAGGGAATAATTAGTATTCACCACTTCCTTAAATCCTTCAGAAACTTTGGTGATGTTCTGCCGATTGTAAAAATGGTGATACAGGTACAAACCACTACCAATTAGAGGAAGGAAAATAATAATAAAAAACC
>JAHQVQ010000298.1 GCA_019634305.1 Flammeovirgaceae bacterium
CCTCCCACAATCCATCTGAAGCTCTAAAGGTTGGAATCCCACTTTCCGCACTGATTCCCGCACCAGAAAGCACAACAAGTTTTTTTTTGGTCATAGTTAATTAATTTTGAATACCGACAATCAAATTAGTAAAGTGACAAAAATCAAATGGAAATTTAGGTTTTGTCCACTTATTTAGGTAGTAAAAATATGGTAGTTATTAAAAATTTGAATCCAGAAAAGACTACTTGGTGGAGCAATTAACAAATCCATTTTTAGCCTAAAATGACCTTTTAATGAAATGGATTTAGTACTATTTATTTATAAAAAAGTTACTTGGAATAGAATTCAGTTACTTATATAAATAATACTAATGGTTCTTTATTTTTACAGAATAAAGAATAAAAAATTACAATCATAAGTGATTTTTTTATAAATATACAGATTACCCATTATTCTTAGATAATTTTAGTGAATAGTATTTATAAAATATTTTTAAAATTAATCTTAATCTTTAAATAATGATAAAATACTGGATAGAAGCATTCAGATTAAGGACGTTACCATTAGCAATTGCCTGTATTGGAATGGGAAGTTTTCTGGCTGCTTCACAAAATGAATTTAGATGGGAGGTGTTTTTATTGAGTGCACTTACCACTATTTTTTTGCAAGTTTTATCAAATCTTGCCAATGATTATGGTGATTCCAAACATGGGGCAGATAGTGCCGAAAGAGAAGGACCTACACGAGCTGTTCAGTCTGGAAAAATTACTTCAAAAGCTATGAAAAATGCGATGTTTATCTTTGCCATACTTTCATTTATTTCAGGTTTGAGTTTAATTTGGGTATCATTTGATCAAGAAAATTTAATTATTATTCTAATTTTCTTGATTTTGGGAATTTTGGCGATTGGCGCTGCAATTACCTATACTGCAGGACCTAGTCCTTATGGATACGCAGGTTTGGGTGATATTTCAGTAATGGTATTTTTTGGATGGTTAGGCGTATTAGGAACATTCTATTTGCATACAAGTGCTTGGAATTGGATAAACTTATTACCTGCAACAAGTTGCGGTTTATTCGCAACTGCTGTATTAAATGTTAATAATATTAGGGATATTCCATCTGATAAAATTGCTGGTAAAATGTCTATACCAGTAAGAATTGGAAGAGAAAAAGCAAGGATTTATCATTGGTTGCTTTTAGGTTTTGGTTTGGTACTTTCAACAATTTACGTGTTTTTGAATTTTCAATCAGGATGGCAGTTACTGTTCTTATTGGCATTACCTTTACTATTAAAAAATGGGAAAGCAGTTTCCAAATATGAAAAATCAAGTGATTTGGATCCATATTTAAAACAAATGGCACTTACTACTCTTGTTTTTGTGGTAACTTTCGGAATAGGTCAAATTATTTAATTTCTCCAAAAATTTTCACCAATTTATACCTAAGGACTAATTGAATTGGTCGTTATTTCTGTTCCAATTCCTAAGAAGAACAACTACTGCAATTTTTTATTAACCAATAATACTACTCATAAGCATATGTCACTTGATAAATTTGGTATTGCCAAAAGGATTGCACAAGAGCTCCAAGATGGCTTTTACGTAAATTTGGGAATTGGAATTCCCACACTTGTAGCCAATTATATCCCTGATGGTTTAAATGTAACTTTGCAATCCGAAAATGGCCTATTGGGCATGGGTCCTTACCCAAAAGAAAAGGATGTTGATGCTGATTTAATCAATGCGGGAAAAGAAACTGTTACTACTTTGCCAGGATCTTCTATTTTTGATTCCTCAGTAAGTTTCTCTATGATAAGAGGAGGACATGTTGATTTAACAGTATTGGGGGCAATGGAAGTAGCTGAAAATGGAGATATAGCTAATTGGAAGATTCCTGGAAAAATGGTAAAAGGAATGGGCGGAGCCATGGATTTGGTGGCTTCTGCTAAAAATATCATTGTGGCCATGATGCATACCAATAAAGCAGGTGAATCAAAATTATTAAAGAAGTGCTCTTTACCTATTACTGGAGTTAATTGTGTAAGAAAAATTGTTACAAATTTAGCTGTTTTGGAAGTGGTTGATAGTGGGTTTAAATTACTTGAAAGAGCCCCAGGGGTAAGTATTGATGTGATTCAAAATGCAACAGAAGGGAACTTGATGGTGGGAGAAAATGTCCCTGAAATGTCAATTTAAAACAGCTTCAAACCAAAATTTTATTTTTCTTAATGTCAATAAATGATTCGTATCTGGTTAAAAACCCGAATTTAATAATTACTCCTTCTTTACTTTTTTATCCGAAATTAATAAATGAGAATATCAAAAAAATGATTTCTCTGGTCGATGGCGGTATAAACCAGTTAAGGCCACATGTAAAAACTCACAAAAGTGCTGAGGTGATTAAACTACATTTAAGGAAGGGGATTTATAAATTCAAGTGTGCTACGATTGCCGAAGTAGAGATGGTGGCAGAGGCAGGAGGTAAAGATATTCTTCTTGCTTTTCAGCCAACAGTTATAAATATACAACGGTTGCTTAAGTTGGTTGTCAATTATCCAAATGTAGTCTTTTCAACAATTATTGATAATCCAAAAACATTAAAACAGCTTTCTGAAATTTCCTTAAAGAATAGGAAGAAAATCCAAGTGTTTGTGGATATAGATTGTGGAATGCAAAGAACTGGCATTAAACCAGGAGATAATGTTGTTGATCTATTCCAAATGATTAAAGATTTACCAGGAACTACTCCAGCCGGATTACATATTTATGATGGTCATATCCATCATTCGACTATTGAGGAAAGAAAAAACGAATGTAAACTGGCTTTTGAAAAGGTTCTGGAATTAATTCGAAATCTGGAAAGCAAAGGTTTTGAAGTCCTTAATATTGTTGCTGGAGGAACGCCTACTTTTATTATTCATAGTAAAAATAAGGATTGGGAAGTTTCACCGGGAACTTCTGTTCTATGGGATTGGGGGTATGAAAAATTATTTCCAGATTTACCTTTTAAGCATGCTGCTACCCTATTAACCAGGGTGATCAGTAAACCAGATGAAAAATTGATTTGCCTGGATTTGGGTTATAAATCTATTGCCTCGGAACAACCCCAACCTAGAGTGAATTTCCCTCAGCTATCCAGTTTTGAAGTAGTTAACCACAGTGAGGAACATATGGTAATTAATACTGAAGAAGCGTCAAGCTTGGAAGTAGGAGATGTTCTGTACGGAATCCCTCAACATATTTGCCCAACCTGTTGCCTTTATGAAGAGGCATTGATAGTAGAAGGTAATGAAGTAATTAATAGTTGGGAAATTACTGCGAGAAATAAAAAAATCACCTTTTAAATTATATTTTAGTGTTTGTATTTGATGCTCATCTTGATTTAAGTATGAATGCCCTGGAATGGAATAGGGATATTAGAAAAACTGTGGCTGAGATTAGAGAATTAGAGAAAGGTCAAAATGATAAACCTGATAGAGGGAAAAATACTGTTTGTCTCCCGGAAATGCGAACTGGAAATATTGGAATTTGTGTAGCAACTCAAATTGCCCGATATGTAAAACCTGGAAGTTCGCTACCTGGGTGGCAATCACAGGAACAAGCTTGGGCACAAACCCAAGGACAATTGGCTTGGTATAAAGTGATGGAAGAATTAGGGGAAATGATTCAGGTTACGAATAATGAGCAATTAGAAAATCAATTGAATTTGTGGTTGGAAAAACCTGAGGGAAATCACCCCATAGGATATATTTTAAGTTTGGAAGGTGCAGATTCAATTGTTTCCATGAAGCATCTAGAAAAATCATATTCTCAGGGATTGAGAGCCTTAGGTCCTGCTCATTATGGCCCCGGAGTTTATGCTTATGGCACAGATTCTGAAGGTGGACTTGGCAAAAAGGGTAGGGGTTTATTAAAAGAGATGGAGAATTTGAATATTATTCTGGATGCTACTCATCTATGTGATGAGAGTTTCTGGGAAGCGATGGATAATTTTCAAGGGCATGTTTGGGCCAGCCATTCCAATTGCAGGGCTTTAGTTCCTCATAACAGGCAGTTTGCCGATGAGCAAATTAAAGAATTAATAAATCGAGGGGCAGTAATTGGAGGAGCCTTAGATGCCTGGATGATGGTTCCAGGATGGGTGAGAGGAAAGTCTGATCCTGCTAGAGATAATGTTTCATTAATTCAACTGATTGATAATATCGATAGAGTTTGTCAAATTGCAGGGAATTCCCTTCATTCAGGAATTGGGACTGATTTGGATGGAGGCTTTGGGAAAGAACAATGTCCCCATGATTTGGAAACCATTCAGGATCTTCAAAAAGTGCCTGAATTATTAAAAGGAAGGGGGTTTAAGGAAGAAGATGTTGAAAATATCATATATAAAAACTGGATCAGGTTTTTGAAAAATGCCTGGAAGTAGTTTGGGAAAAGACATAAATTAAAAAAGGGAACCAATATTTTTGGTTCCCTTTTTTCCTATTTATCATTCAGGCAAATTACCGTTTTATCATTTCAATTAAATCTCGTTCAATTTGCCAGTCTTTTGCTAATTTCAGCATTGCTGTAGCTTCCATTTCGCTAATATAACCCTTTTTATTATTGGCATCCCAAACCATGCTTAGGTAGGACAGTCTTTCTTCCTTGGCAAGACCATTCATTATATCTCTTAAATAATCTCTAGCTCTGTCAAAAGCTGTATAATAATCTTCTGAAATAAATTCATTTGCCCATTCTAATTCTTTATGAGCACTTAGATTATCAGCAGTTTCATCAAGAATTTTCTGTTCATCCTCATCCAATCCATGGTAATGGAAAATTACAGATTTAAGAAGTAAATATGCCTTTTTCTCTTCACTTGTCATATTAGGTAACAAAAACTTGTGCAAAACAAATATAACATTTTATATAATATAATTGATAATTCTAAAAAAATGAATCAGACAAAATAAAAAGTATTTATTAAGTAATTTCAAAATATAAAAACCCTGGAAAATATTTTTTTGATGAATGAATATTAGTGAAACCAGGTTTGCCACAATTATTATAAAAAAGTAACTATTTGCCTAATTTGTTTTTAAAATACTCATATGTCCTTTTTAAACCTTCACTTCTATCAACCTTAGGTTCCCAGCCTAATATTTCTTTTGCTTTAGTAATATCCGGACATCTTTGCTTTGGATCATCTTTTGGTAAATCTTTATAGATTACTTTGTTATTGGTACCAGTTAATTTGATGATTTCCTCAGCAAATTCTTTAATAGTTATTTCACTAGGATTTCCGATATTTACTGGTAAAGCATAATCACTTAAAAGTAATCTGTAAATTCCATCTACAAGATCATCAACATAGCAGAATGATCTGGTTTGGCTACCATCACCAAAAACTGTCAAATCATTTCCCATTAATGCCTGGCCCATAAATGCAGGAAGTGCTCTACCATCATCAAGCCTCATTCTTGGGCCATATGTATTGAAAATCCTTACCATTCTGGTTTCAAGTCCATGGTAAGTATGGTAGGCCATAGTGATTGCTTCCTGAAACCTTTTCGCTTCATCATATACACCTCTAGGGCCAACAGAATTTACATTTCCCCAATATTCTTCTTTTTGAGGGTGTACATCCGGATCTCCATATACTTCTGAAGTAGAAGCTACAATAATTCTGGCATTTTTTGCCCTTGCAAGTCCCAATAAGTTATGAGTACCTAGAGAGCCAACTTTTAAGGTTTGGATAGGAATTTTTAAGTAATCAATTGGACTGGCAGGAGAGGCAAAATGCACTATATAATCTAAATCACCTGGTACATGGACAAATTTTGAAACATCATGGTGGTAAAACTCAAACTGTTTTAATTTAAAAAGATGTTCAATATTATCTAGGTTTCCAGTAATCAAATTATCCATGCCGATTACATCGTAACCGTTATCAATGAATTTATCACTTAAATGTGAGCCCAAAAAACCGGCTGCACCTGTTATTAATACCCTCTTCATGAGTTAAGGTTTTTATTTTTTTTTAATTTTTTATTAAAAAGCCGGTAAAATTTTAATTTTACTGGCTAGTAAAAGTATTAAGGATTGATAAGCTCTCTTCCTATACTGGCATAATAAAAACCAAGATCTTTCATTTCATCCAAATCATAGAGATTTCTTCCATCAAATATGACCTTGGATTTCATGGTTTTAGCTAATTTATCAAATTCAGGAACCCTGAAAAGTGACCATTCGGTGGCTACAATTAAAGCATCAGCATCTATGACTGCTTCATTATGTCCTTTAGCATATTTAATTTTATCACCTAAAAGCTCTTGCACATTTTCCATAGCTTCTGGATCGTAAGCAACAATTTCAGCACCAGCAGCTACTAATTCATTGATTATATATAATGCAGGAGCTTCTCTTATATCATCAGTATCTGGCTTAAATGCTAATCCCCAAAGAGCCAGTTTTTTGCCTTTTAGATCATTGTTAAAATATGATTTAATCTTCGGAACAATTACTATTTTTTGTTTTTCATTAATTTCCATTACTGAGTTAAGTATTTGGAAATCAAAATCTTGTTCTTTCCCAGATTTTGCCAAAGCCTGAACATCCTTTGGGAAGCAACTTCCTCCATAGCCTATTCCAGGAAAGAGAAAACGTTTTCCAATCCTACTGTCGGTCCCAATACCAATCCTTACTTTATCTACATCTGCACCTACCTTCTCACAGAAATTAGCGATTTCGTTCATAAAAGTAATTTTGGTAGCTAAAAATGAATTTGCAGCATATTTAGTAAGCTCAGCAGATTTTTCATCCATAAAAATAATTGGATTTCCCTGTCTTACATATGGTTTATACAAAGCTCCCATAAGTGCTCTTGCAGCTTCAGAGCTTGCTCCAATCACAATTCTATCAGGCTTCATAAAATCACTGACTGCAAAACCTTCCCTTAAAAATTCTGGGTTGGACACTATATCAAAATCAACTTTTGCATTTTCAGCCACTTTGGCGTGAACTTTTTCTGCAGTTCCTACGGGGACTGTACTTTTGTCGACAATTACCTTATATTCTGTAATTATTTTGCCTAATTCTTCAGCTACATTCAAAACATAAGAAAGGTCTGCAGACCCATCTTCACCTGGAGGAGTAGGTAGTGCTAGAAAAATGATAGAAGCTTCATCTACTGCTTCTTCTAGGTTAGTTGTAAATGTTAATCTGCCGGCCTTTATATTTCTTTCAAAAATGACATCCAGATTTGGTTCGTAGATAGGAACCTCCCCATCTTGCATTTTTTTTACCTTCTTTTCATTGATGTCAACACAAATAACATTGTTACCTGTCTCTGCTAAACAAGTCCCAGTTACGAGACCTACATAACCTGTACCGACTACAGCAATATTCATAATGGATTAGAATTAAATGAATAAATGGATTTAGATTTTTTTAATTAGAAGTAATTTGAGTTTAATAATCAAAATCATGTGATTTTTATATTAAGCCTCAAATTTTTTAGTGATTAAATTTTAGAAAATAGGAAAATTTACTTTAATGTAAGTTTTTTTCAATTTTAAACTGCAATTCTAAGGCTAAGGATTAGCCGGTTGAACTTTAAAGAGTTAATGAAATTAAAGGAAAAATAGAATATTAGAATAGTACAAAAAAATGTTACTTTATTTAAATAATAGGCTATTCTAAATTAATTTAGTAGAATTTTTAAAGTGATTCGAAATTAATGATAATTAAAGTGATCATGAATTTTTTTGAGGAAAAATTATAAAAATTCATCAATTTCCCCTAAACCTTGCCTTATTATTTCAATATTATCATTTGTACAATTAAGTATGGTGGAAGGAACATTGTTTCCATAGCCTCCATCAACAACTGCCTCCACCAGATTATTGTATTTTTCTAATATTAACTCTGGATCAGTAAAGTATTCAACTATTTCATCTTCATCTCTAATTGATGTAGTTAATATAGGATTTCCAAGTTCTTTTACTATTTCTCTTGGGATATTATTATTTGGTACTCTAATTCCTACTTGTTTTTTTTTAATCCCAAAAATTTTAGGAACATTGGAGCTTGCTCCTAAAATATAAGTAAATGGTCCCGGTAACGTTTTTTTCATCAATTTAAAAACCAGGTTGCTAATTCGCTTCGCATAATTACTAATCTCACTTAAATCATAACAAATAAAGGAGAAATCCAATTTGTCAGGTTTAACTCCTTTCAATCGACAAAGCCTGCTGATTGCCTTGGTATTATAAATATCACAACCAATAGCATAAATAGTATCTGTAGGGTAGATTACTAAGCCTCCAGACTTCAAAACCTCAACAACTTGACGGATCTTATTTTCTTGTGGATTATCAGGATTGATCTTAATAAAATCAGCCATGTAACGATCGGAGTTAATTTGTGTTTTTTTGGGAAAGTAAGCTATTCTTGATGATTAATCAAAATAATTAGTGGTACTTTTTTAATAATTTACTTCTTTAGGAATTTCCATAAAATGATATTTCCCTCGTGTGGTTTTTATGATAAAAAGTAGCCTTTAAATATTTTTTTTTGAGTTTGTGCCTATTTGGCAGTGATTTTTAAAATAGCATGGCTTTAGAGGAAGCGATTCTGAAATTCTATTTGTAAATTTGTAGTATTTCCAAAAGTCCACTTTTTTGGTTTATGGAAATAGCACAATTACGTATTTAAATATATAAAATAACATGATAAACCTGGTTACTCAAGTTTTTACAAAATTATTTGGTACCAAATCGGATAAAGATTTAAAAGAAATAGGTCCTTTGGTAGATGTAATAAACAATGAGTTTGCAAAGCTTGCTCAAATATCTGATGATGAATTAAGAGCCGAAACACCAAGGTTACAAGGGGTGATTGATGAATTTTTAAAAGACATCGATGCTCAAATTGATGGTCTTCATAAAAAAATTGAAGATAATCCTGATCTTGATATTGAAGAAAAAGAAGCTGTATTTCAGGAGATAGACAAGCTGGAAGAAGATCGAAATAAAGAATTGGAGAAAGTGTTGATGGAGGTTCTTCCTCAGGCTTTTGCAGTGGTGAAAGAAACAGCTAGAAGATTTAAGGAAAATGGTTTTCTTGAAGTTACAGTAACTGATTCTGATGAAGCTATTGCTGCAGTAAAAAATAATGTAACCATTGCTGATGGAAAAGCGAAATGGTCGAATAAATGGGATGCAGCTGGTACAGAGATTACCTGGAATATGTTGCATTTCGATGTTCAGCTAATTGGAGGGGTTGTACTTCATCAGGGAAAAATTGCAGAGATGGCCACGGGAGAGGGTAAAACCCTTGTTGCAACTTTACCTTCCTATCTGAATGCTTTAGCCAGAAGAGGAGTACATATAGTTACTGTGAATGATTACCTGGCTAAAAGGGACTCTGAATGGATGGCTCCTCTAATGGAGTTCCATGGTCTTAAGGTAGATTGTATTGACAAATATCAACCACATTCTGATGCCAGAAAAGAAGCTTATCAGGCAGATATCACTTACGGAACAAATAATGAATTTGGCTTTGATTATCTAAGGGATAATATGGCTAGAAGCCTTGATGAGCAAGTTCAGAAAAGACACCACTTTACAATGGTGGATGAGGTTGATTCTGTGTTGATAGATGATGCCAGAACACCACTTATTATTTCTGGTCCTGTGCCAAAAGGAGACGAACAGGAGTACAATGATTTAAAGCCAAGAATTCAGAAAATAGTAGATGCTCAGAAAAAATTAACTTCTGATTATCTTAAGACAGCCAAAAAACAAATTGCTGAAGGAAATGACGAAGATGGTGGTTTAGCCTTATTAAGGGCGCATAGAGGTTTGCCTAAATATAGACCTCTGATTAAGTACTTAGGTGAAATGGGCATAAAGCAAAAAATGCAAAAGACTGAAAATTTCTATTTGCAAGAAAATGCTAAGCTTATGCCAAAAGCGGATGAGCCATTATACTTTACCATTGATGAGAAAAATAATGTTATTGACCTTACTGAAAAAGGTTTAGAAATGATTACTCATGAAGGTGAAGATAAATCTTTCTTTGTGTTGCCTGATATTGGAGTGGGGCTAGATAAGATTGATAAGATGGAGGCTGAGGAAAAGGAAAAAATTAAATTGAAAGATGAATTAATTTCCGATTATACCGCTAAAACTCAAAGAATCCATACAATCAATCAGTTATTAAAAGCTTATACTCTTTTTGAAAAGGATGTTGACTACATTATTGTAGACTCTAAAGTGAAAATTGTAGATGAACAGACTGGTAGGGTGATGGAAGGAAGACGATATTCTGATGGGCTTCACCAGGCGCTTGAAGCCAAGGAGAATGTGAAGGTGGAGGATGCTACCCAAACATATGCAACAGTTACACTTCAAAATTATTTTAGAATGTACCATAAGCTTGCTGGTATGACTGGTACAGCTGAAACTGAGGCTGGTGAGTTTTGGGAAATTTATAAACTTGATGTAGTAGTAATTCCTACTAACAGACCTATCCAAAGAGCGGATAGAGAAGATAAAGTTTATAAAACCCTTAGAGATAAATTCAATGCTGTAACTGAAGAAATTCAGGAATTGGTAAATGCCAGAAGACCTGTATTAGTAGGTACAACCTCAGTCGAGAACTCTGAAATTTTAAGCAGGTTATTAAGTATTAGAAAAATTCCCCACCAGGTATTAAATGCAAAGCAACATGCTCGTGAAGCGGAAGTAGTAGCAAGTGCAGGTTTGCCTGGAACAGTTACTATTGCCACCAACATGGCTGGTAGGGGTACTGATATTAAACTTCATCCGGATTCTAAAAAAGCCGGAGGTTTGGCCATTGTTGGTACGGAAAGACACGAGTCCCGAAGGGTAGACAGGCAGCTGAGAGGTAGGTCTGGTAGACAGGGAGATCCGGGATCGACTCAATTTTTTGTCAGTTTGGAAGATAACCTGATGAGATTATTTGGTTCTGACAGGATAGCAAGAGTAATGGATAGACTTGGGTTGGAAGAAGGAGAGGTGATTCAGCACTCCATGATTACCAAATCTATTGAGAGGGCTCAAAGAAAAGTAGAAGAAAATAACTTTTCAATAAGGAAAAGACTTTTGGAGTATGATGATGTAATGAACTTCCAAAGAGAAGTAATTTACAAAAGGAGAAGAAATGCCCTCCAAGGTGAAAGGTTGGAGCTTGATATTATGAGATTCTTTTATGATTCAGCAAAAAGTGTAATTGATAGTACTGTTGGAGATTATGAAGGTTTTGAACTTAATGCGTTACATTCCTTCGGAATAACTCCTGAAATTGGTGAAGATGAATTTAATAAAGGAGATGTTACCGTACTAACTGATAAATTATATGATCAGGCTTATCATACATATGTACAAAAGTGTGAGGAGGTTAAGCAAAAAACTTACCCTGTTATTGCAGGGACTTTTGAGGAAAGAGGAGGAACAGTGGAAGATATTGTCGTGCCATTTACGGATGGAGCCAAACAAATCAATGTAGTCACAAACCTTAAGAATGCTAAAGAAACTAATTGTAAATCATTGGTTAAATCAATGGAACAAAGTATTTCCCTTGGAATTATTGATCAGGGATGGAAAGAGCATCTAAGAGAAATGGATGAATTGAAAGAGCAAGTACAAAATGCCAGGTTTGAACAAAAAGATCCACTTGTAATTTATAAGTTTGAGGCTTTCGAATTGTTTAAAGATTTTATTGGAACGATGAATACAGATACCATATCATTTCTTTCCAAAGCCGATATTCCCATTTCCAATCCATCGGAAGTTCAGAGTGCGCAGCAGGCAAGGCAAAAAAGAGCTCAAAGGCTTAGTGAGAGTAAAGCGGAATCCAGATCATTACTATCAGCTGGAGAAAATGGTCAGCGAGCAAATGCTCCACAAAGAGATGTAGAAATCACTAAGCCAAGGCATGCTACTAAAACTTTTGGTAGGAATGACAAGGTAACAGTGAAATATTCTGATGGTACCATTAAGGAAAAAGTTAAATTCAAAACTGTTGAAAGGGATGTAGAAGAGAATAAATGTGTGGTTGTAGAAGATTAAAACTGTCTGTTTTTAAGCCAACAAAAAAGCCATAAGAATAACATCTTATGGCTTTTTTGTTGAATCTATTTTGATAAGGAATATCAATTTTCCTTCCTTATAATTAGATTTTTTAATTCTACAGATGGTTCATTTTCTAAAGTACAAACTCTAAAAGAATGGAGGGAAGGTTCTGTATCTGCCTCTAAGTAGATTTCTTCTTTAGGTTGATTTTCTTCCTTATCCTCCGAACAAATAAATGTAGGCTCAAAAGCCACAAATACTTTGTATGGATTTGTGTTTTTTACCTTAATAACTACATTAAGGTTTCCACTAATTTTAGAGGAAGTTTTCATCCATACAAATTCTACCCCATCCTGAATACTTAGCTCCTGCCAATCTTCTTCATTTTCCTGAGCATGGGAAAGTGAGGTAAGCAGAAAAAGGCTAAAGAGTAATATATATTTAGTTATTATTTTCATGACTTTTAGGTTTAATTGAAAGAACATAAACAAGTTTTTTCTGAAAACTAAACCTATATTTTACGTAATACCACCTTTGAATGTTTTATTTTCCTAGTCTTCCATGGCATTAACCATGAAGGTACTTTTACTTCCCATGAATAATAGGAATAGTATTATAGAGAGGATCAAATAGATGAAATAGTAATCTTTGGTGTCCTGAAAACGAGTTTCTTTTATCTCGGCTTTTTCGTATTCATCAATAATTTTAAAAATTTCATCAAGAGCTTTATTATTAGTAGCTCTAAAGTATCTGCCTTCGCCAATTTCAGCAATTTGTTTTAGAACAGTTTCATCAAGGCTTTGCTCAATGTATTGTCTTCTGCCAAACATATCTGTACCGAATGGAACCTTACCTTCCTTTCCCACACCTATGGTATACATTTTTATTCTTTGATCTTTAGCTAGATTGGCAGCCGTGATTGGATCGATACTCCCGGCAGTATTTTCCCCATCACTCAGCAAGATCATTACTTTTGATTTTGAAGTAGACGATTTCATTCGGTTGATGGTAACACCAATGGCAAGACCGATAGCAGTTCCCCCTTTTTCAATCATCTTAAAGTCAATGTCATCAATTAAAGAGTTGAGTAAATCGTAATCTGTAGTAAGCGGAGAGTAAGAAATTGCCTCTCCAGAAAATATAACCAGTCCAATTCTATCCTGGAATCTTCCGGATATAAAACTATTGGCTACTTTTTTAGCTGCATCAAGCCTATTTGGGATAAAGTCTTCGATTTGCATAGACTCAGAAATATCTAGAACGAGCATGATATCAATTCCTTCGGAGTATTGTTCTACTTTTTCATTGGTTCGCTGAGGCCTTGCTAAGGAAACCAGTAAAAACAAGGCTGATCCGGCAAGTAGGAGAGGAGGAATGAACCTTAGAATCGCTGAAGTACTTTTCCTGGCTTTGTTTTTTGGCAAAGCAATATCCAGTTTTTGTCGAATTTGATTAATTACAAACCATCTTAAAATGAAAATAAGGGGGATAATGGCAATTAGATAAAGGAATACCTTATTTGCCCAGTCAAATGCCATAACTGTTTCAGGCATAAACCACTGTATGCTCCATATATCTCCAATTCCAAAACTATCCATTTTTTATTTCCTCTACTTTCTTATTATAAATCTTAATGGCATAATCTTTTAAAATAGCCAGGTTTTGTTGCGTCTCGTTTTCTGTTTTTCCTGCATAAATGGCCCTGTCAATATTTTTGAGCGCCATAAATAAATCATCATTTTCTAAATTGGAAAAAATCTCTTTTGAAGTGAAACTAGCTAACGGCAATTTTACCAGTTTTCCAGAATAGTTTTTCCAGGAAACCAGTGCCTTTTCTATCTGAGATTTTTCTTGAGCATTTTTCAGATAATCTTCAAATTTAGAGATAAATCTGTTATGCTGATTTCGTAATTTTCCCAATAAAAATGACTTTTTGAACTGTTTGCCAAATGCTAAAAATATAATAATAATGATACCAACCCCCACTATAACTCCCAGCCAAAACTGGAAATGATCAAATTCTTTATCAACAATTGCCATGGTTGTATTTGGTTTCACAACTTGATCAATTGAATCTGGAATAAATGAAATTACTTCTACTAATACTACGCTATCTAATCCTGGTCGAAAAGCAATATTTTCACCTTGCTTTATCCCTTCAATCGGAATGGAAAGGTATTGAACCCTATCTAGTTCGAAGGTGGAAAGCTCATAAATAACACTGTCATAGCTGCCATTTTCATCGGTGGAAGTAGGGAAAAACGTTTTACTTACATATTCGAATGGAGAAAAATTGTAGTTGGAATCAGGGAAAATTATTTCCAGGGCTGGATCATGTCTAAAACCAATTACATATTTTACTGGCTCACCAATTTTTACACTATCCTTCAGGAACCTCGCTTCTGGTTGTCCGTCCTGGGCAATGGCCTGAATAATTAAAAGATTAAAGTAAAGAAAATATAAAAATTTTATGACCATCTATGTATTAAATTGGACAAATGTAAGTCGTAGGACTATTATAATTGAGAATTTTTTTGTTTTCAATCAGGTAGCTGTTGTAAATAGAAAATCTGTGAATTTCAGACAACAATAAAAATTAGATATTAATAAGAGTGATAATTTTAGAAAATTTATTGCACTTGTAAAAGAGAATAAATCTAGTGAATCACCAAAATTACTTTCTGTATTTATTTCTGATTTTAAAAAGCTTAATTAGCTTGGGTACATAATCTTCTTTGGTGTTGATGTAAAGATAATTAGCGTTGTTTCGTTTGCAAATATTTTGAAGAAGTTCCCTCCCTCCTTCATAATATTGATCAATATTTTTCCTAAAATGTTTTGAAGAGGTATTTACCCAAACGGTTTGCTTAGATTCTTTTTCATAAAGTGGAATAATTCCAAGGTTTGGGAGCTGAGTTTCCCGATCATCGGCAATATGAATCACTATTAAGTCGTGCTTACTGGCAATAGCCTTTAAATTTCTTTCATATCCTTCATCCAAAAAGTCAGAAATGATCACCATCATACTTTTCCGCTTGGTAAAAGACAAAGCAAGAGACATTGCCTTATTTATATCCGTTTTTTGAGAAGTGGGTTTTAAGTTAAAGAGTGTATTAATCATTTCATAGCCATGCTTTATCCCCTTTTCTGGCTTTATATACTTTTCTTTTTTATCACTAAAACAGAGTAGGCCTGTAGAGCTATCTTCTTTTACGGCAGCTAAAGTCAGCACACCACAAATTTCTTTACTAATATCAATTTTCTGCTGATTTTCCTTCCCAATTTCCTGTGAGGCACTTACATCAAGAATGAAGAAAATATTTTGTTCTTTTTCTTCCTTAAAGGTTTTGATAAAAGTGCCATGGCCTTTTGCTGAAGCATTCCAATCGATATGCCTCACATCATCCCCATATTGATAAGTCCTTACATCATCAAATACTAATCCTGAACCTTTAAAAACAGAATGAAAATCCCCTTGCATTTGAGAGTTAATAGCTTTCCTTATTCTAATTTCGTAAGGTTGGAGTTTTTTGATAATGCTTTTTAAATTACTCATATTTTATGGGAAAATACTCAACAGGATAATTATAAAAAAAAATTTATTTGATGAGGGCAACCTAACCAAAAATAAAGGGCAAAGTACTGATAAGAAACCAAATAATCCTATTTAACAGTTTTTAACTTCGCAATTATGGTATATTTTTTTAAAATAATCCAAACTCTTAAGATTTGGTTTAGCACCTTTGCAGGATTAAGTTATAGTATTTTTCTTATACCAGATAGAAATTGGTATTGGGAGTAAAATTTTTTGTAAGTAGGAGCTTTTTTATTTCTTATAATCAAATTCAACACAATAGACCCCCAATAAAAACCAATACTTATAAGGTATAAATCATTTAATAATTCTTACAATCATGTTGAGTAGATTGTTTTTTCTGGTAAGTCTTATCTTTTTAATTATATCCTGTCGATCTCCAAAAAAAAGAGATGTTCCTGATGGAATACTTTCGGAAAAAGAAATGGTAAATGTGTTGATAAACATCCATTTGGCGGAAGCCAAAACCAATGATGTAAAAGGTAAATCTAAACCAAATCAGGTGGCAATTTACCGGATTTATCAAGATGAGGTATATGATAAATTTGGCATAGACAGTCTTATTTTTAAGCAAAGCCATGATTTTTACATGGGAAATATCATTGAAATGAGGGATATTTATAAGCAGGTGGTAGACAGCTTGGGGAAAATGCAAAAAGTGATGGAAGAAGAAAAAGATAAGAAAAGGTAGAAGACTAGCCTTTAAAGCTGCCTGAACAAATAGTTTATATCATCTTAATTATAAGAGAATTGTTACCTAAAGATTTTACGGATAGAATACAAAATCAACTTTCGGATGCCCCTGTTTTTTTAGAAAGCCTTCAGGGAGATTCTCCTGTTTCTTTAAGGCTTAATCCCTATAAATTAATTAATCAATTTGACGAATGCCATAAAGTTCCATGGTGTGAAAATGGGTTTTATTTAGAAGAAAGACCTGATTTTTATAAAGACCCACTAATTTTTAATGGGAGTTATTATGTGCAGGAAGCTTCTTCTATGTTTCTGGATACTGTATTAAGAGAGGCTGCCAGACTAGATGAGGCTCCGAAAGTATTGGATCTTTGTGCTGCTCCGGGTGGAAAAAGTACTTTGATTAGTTCTTTTATTGGCCAAAATGGTATGCTAGTTTCTAATGAAATCGTAGGCAAAAGAGTAAATCCGCTTACAGAAAATATTCAGAGATGGGGAAATTCTAATTGTCTTGTCAGTAATAATAGTCCCAAAGATTTTGAAGCATTAAAATCCTTTTTTGATGTGGCTGTGGTAGATGCACCTTGCTCTGGGGAAGGTATGTTTAGAAAGGATAAAAAGGCTGTGAAAATGTGGTCGGATCAATTGGTAAGATCTTGTGCTATCAGGCAAAAACAAATTCTGGAAAGTATTGAAGTCACCATTAAGCCTGGAGGTCATCTGATTTATAGTACTTGTACTTTCGCTACCGATGAAAATGAAGAAAATTTAAAATGGCTGGCCGAATCTGGAAATTTCAAATCGATAAGAATAAACCTAAATCCGGAATGGGGAATTGAGGAAGTGGCTGAAGATGTAGAAGGAGAAATTTTTTATGGTTATCGATTTTATCCTCATAAAGTGAAAGGTGAAGGCTTTTTTATTACTTGTCTTCAAAAGGAGGGAGAGGTAATTTCAAACCAAAAAATTAAAATTCCCAAAAAATCCAGAAAAATAGAATTCCTTCCAAAAAAATATTTGAAATATTTCGAGAAATGGATAAAGAATATGGGTGATTTTGAATTCATTTTGAATGGTGATCAGGTTTCAATATTCCCTAAATCCAATATTCATGATTTCAGGCTATTATCTCATTTTCTTTCCTTAAAGCTAATTGGAATTGATATCGGGAAATTTAAAAATGACAAATTTCAACCTTCTCACCACCTGGCTATAAGTAGTGTTTTACATGAAAATATTACGTCTATTAATCTGAATTATGATCAGGCAATTGATTATTTAAAAAGAAAGGATTTTGAATTGGAATTACAAAATTTAAAAGGGTGGGTTTTGTTGAAATATCAGGATCAGGCGTTGGGATGGATTAAGGCTTTACCCAATAGATTTAATAATTATTACCCCATGGAATGGCGATTGAGAAAAAACTTTTAATAATTTGAACTCAATACTGATTTTAATTAACCGAATAAGTTGCCAGAAAACCAGCAAGCCTCTCGAATTTTCCGAATATTGGCTTGGGTGCTCCGGAAACTGTTAGCTGACTTTTATAAATTTTCACCAATTCAAGAAATTTAGGATTATTTCGGAGTTTAGCTACAATGATACCTTTAAAACACCGATGACTTTGGTTGTATAGGTACTTACAGGATTTTTTTGGGTATTTATTGAGAAGTAAATCCAGCGTTTTCAAGTTACTGGTTTTGTTGAGAAAGCTAAAACCTTCATTATGTAAAAAAAACTGAATTTCCTCTACGGTAAAATTCAAGTCTTCCAAATCCATTATTTTATAGCGGAAGTATTTATTTCGGGTGAATTTGCCAATGGAAATAATAAGCGTATTGGAATCCTGATGGTACTCCTTATGATTATCCAGAAACTGTTGGGCAATATCTTCCACTAGTGAAAACCTGATACCGATATTCATATCTATGAAAAACTCCTCCTCATATTGACTGATGGAAAAAATTACATTTTGGAACCCGTCTGCATAGGTTTTCCTAAATTGTTTTTTGCCTGCCATCATTTCGAAACCATGCTGCAAAAAAAAATCATAAAGCTTTTGATACAATAATGATTCTAGTTCTGGAGAATTCATAATTGGTAAACGCTTTGACATAGGGGTAAAGTTTAATTTTTTTTAAGATGAAAGTATTGGTAAGAAGGATTGGAATACATTCCATATTTGAATTATGGTAATGCCACTTCTATAAAGGTGAATGTTTTTTTGCTTAAAATTAAATGGGGTTCCCTGTTTTCAGGAACATGTTTGGTAAAAAACTTAGCGGGGAAGGTTTTTAAGGATTTTCTCAAGGATAATTGAAAAATTTGTTAATTCATTCTCATTGAGGGTATTTCGAATGTGTAGCGCAAAGGCACGATAAATTTTATTTTCAGCTTCAATAATGGTTTTCCCTTTATCAGTTACATGTAAATTATAACTCCTCTGATCATCTTCAGACTGTACTTTTATGATATACCCCTTGTCCACCAATTTATTTACAATGGCTGAGACAGAAGGTTTGGTAATTTGTAATACTTCTGCTAATTCGGTGAAAGTTGGTTTTCCCAATCGGTCTATCAGATCAAGGTAATAATATTGGTTAATGGTAAGTTTTGAAAATTCATCTTCACTCAATACCGACTCCTTATTCTCCTTAGTGGATTTTGAAATAAAATCAATAACTTCAAAAAGTAACTTCTCAATTTCCATTGTTAGTTCTTGTGTTTTCTACTACCCTTCTCCTATTTTTCGGACTGCTGATTAGTGAAATAAGCAAAATTTGTTTAAAAAATATTTTAAAAGCCTTTACTAAAAATATATAAGTAAATTTCTGCTTTTACCAATCATAAAAATTGGAATTTCCCTTCAAGAAGTAATGATATTGAATAGGATTCTAAATTTAGTTAAAAAAAATTATTACTCAATGTTGGTGGAGGAAATTTCCCTTTTCATTTGTTTAAAAAAAAATCGGTGAAATGGATTTCCAGTCAAGTTAAAAATTCTCCTCTTATGCACAATGATTAATCTAATTTAAAATAGAAATTTAAAAGATAATTTTGAAATTTTTAGGCATTATCCAATAATAGAATTTTAAAATCACTTGGCTATGATATAAGTGATTGATAAACAAGGCTTAGTTTCTCGTTTTATGTTATTGCTGTCCTGTAATTATCCAATTTATGTTAATTAAATACTAACCAAACATTGGATTATTTCCATAAATTATCAAGGTTGGTTATGATTTAAAAAATTAGTTCCCAACCCACCTATTGTTATATAAAATTGCTTGAAGTAAATTTGCCATCTTATTAAGTAGTTGAATAGAATTAAATATATTAAACTTTTACCACAACTATCTGATAATGAGGTAAAAAAGCTCGGTATTAAATAGTACTGGTACTTAAACTGAATTAATTTTATCATTTTTAAATCATCATTAATGGAAAGGGATAGCCAGATTTTTGAAATTATTACCCAAGAAGAAAAGAGACAAAAGTCGGGGATAGAATTGATTGCATCGGAGAACTTTGTGTCTAATCAGGTTATGGAAGCTATGGGAAGTGTATTGACTAACAAATATGCTGAGGGACTCCCAGGAAAGCGATACTATGGCGGTTGTGAAGTAGTAGATGTGGCGGAAAATCTAGCAATTGAGCGGTTGAAAGAACTATTTGGTGCATGTTGGGCAAATGTACAACCCCACTCAGGTGCTCAGGCTAATGCTGCAGTAATGCTGGCAGTATTAAATACTGGTGATAAAATTCTTGGGTTTGATCTTTCTCATGGTGGCCATTTGACTCATGGATCTTCAGTGAATTTTTCTGGAAAACTTTATACTCCTTTATTTTATGGTGTAGAGAAAGAAACAGGAACAATTGATTGGGATAAAGTAGTTGCAAAAGCAAGGGCTGAAAAACCAAAGTTAATTATTTGTGGAGCATCTGCATATTCTAGAGAGTGGAATTATAAAGCTTTAAGGGAAGTTGCTGATGAAATTGGCGCATTAGTTTTAGCAGATATATCCCATCCATCTGGCTTAATTGCCAAAGGACTTTTGGATGATCCAATGAAACATTGCCATATTGTGACCACTACTACTCACAAAACCTTAAGAGGTCCAAGAGGTGGAGTAATCATGATGGGAGAAGATTTTGAAAATCCATTTGGAATAAAAACACCTAAAGGAGTGACCAGAAAGATGTCATCACTTTTGGATTCTGGTGTTTTTCCAGGAACTCAGGGCGGTCCATTGGAGCATATAATTGCTGCAAAAGCGGTTGCATTTAAAGAAGCGCTTTCCGATGAGTATTTAACTTATATCAAACAAGTACAAAAAAATGCCCAGGCTATGGCAAATGCATTTTTATCGAAAGGATATGATTTAATTTCAGGAGGAACGGATAACCATTTGATGCTAATTGACTTAAGGTCAAAAGGGTTAACAGGTAAAATTGCTGAGAATACACTTATAAAAGCAGATATTACCATC
This sequence comes from Flammeovirgaceae bacterium, assembly GCA_019634305.1. GTDB lineage: Bacteria > Bacteroidota > Bacteroidia > Cytophagales > Flammeovirgaceae > Flexithrix. The sequence goes on from JAHQVQ010000298.1 coordinate 20,837, forward strand.
AACAAAAATATGGTTCCTTTCGATGATAAATCGCCATTTGTTACTTCGGGAATGAGAGTTGGAACTGCAGCAATTTCTACCAGAGGTCTTATAGAAGGTGATATGTCCAAAATTGTTGATTTAATTGATACTGTATTAATGAATACAGAAAACGATCAAAAAATAAAGGAAGTAAAAGAAGAAGTAAACAACTGGATGTCAGAATATCCTTTATTTAAAGGTTAATAAAAAAAATTACCAAGAATGTCTGAAGATAATGATTTGCCAGAAAAATGGGAGCCTGCCAATATTGGAGGTTTGGATCAGGTACATGTAGAAGAAGAACCACCAGTAGAAGAGGAAATGTCTTTTCTGGACCATCTTGAAGAATTAAGATGGCACTTGATGCGTGCAGTAGGTTCGGTGTTAGTTTTTTCTATCATTGCTTTTATTGCTAAGCCAATTGTTTTCGGGGTCGTTATTTTCGGACCAAAAAGGGAAGATTTTATTACCTACAGAATGCTTTGCAAACTTTCTGATCTTATAGGTTCAGATGCATTATGTATTGAAAAACTCTCCTTTGAGATTCAGAACAGGGTAATGACAGGTCAGTTTACTATGCATATTCTGGCTTCTGTAGTGGTAGGTCTGGTTTGTGCCTTTCCTTATGCTTTTTGGGAATTATGGCGATTTGTAAAACCTGGTTTGTATTCGCATGAACAAAAAGTAACCAGTGGAGCTGTATTTTTTGTAACCTTATTATTTCTAACAGGGGTATTTTTTGGTTATTTCATTCTTTCACCACTTGCGATTAATTTCCTTACCAGTTATCAGGTGGATGAGTCTATTATGAATGAAATTGACCTGTCTTCATATGTATCTACAATTGCCATGATGGTAATGGCTTGTGGATTAATGTTTCAGTTGCCAATGGTGGTTTATTTCCTTTCTAAAATAGGAGTGGTTACTCCGGCCTTAATGAAAGAATATCGTAAGCATGCTTTTGTGGCAATTTTAGTAGTAGGTGCAGTAATTACTCCTCCAGATCCAATTACCCAAGTTTTTGTAGCATTACCTATATTTTTTCTTTATCAGGGAAGTATTATTGTTTCTGCTTCAGTTCATAAGAATATGATGAAAGAAGAACAAGAAGATGAGGAAAGGTTGGCTAGAAGTGAGGCGGAAACAGAAGCCGAAGATTAAACTACTAGTAAGAATAGACTTCGTAAGGAATTTTAAGCATTCAGATAATTTAATTATAGTGGAATGGTTATTTCTATAGCCGTGTTATTTAGGTGTATCTGGATTTTTTACTTCTAAGGAGAATTCCTATTTTTATGTAAAATAAGTGCTTTGGCAGCATCTTAATCTTTTTATAAGTGGACGAAAGACGAATTTTTATTGGTAGTTTTTTTGTGTTTTTTGCAGCAGTTTATTTGGTTAAATTACTGCAGATTCAGGTTTTCGATATTAATTATCAACGGAAAGCTGAGAGCAATATCATTGATAAAATAACAGAATATCCTTCTCGGGGAATGATTCTGGATAGGAATGGGGAAGTTATTGTAAGAAACCGACCTGTTTTTGATTTAATGGTAATCCCTAAAGAACTCAAGATAAAAGATACCACATCTTTTTGTGAGTTTTTTAAAATTGATTTAGAATTTGCTAGAGAGAAATTGCTTCAGGCAAAAAGATATTCTCAGGTACAGCCCTCCATTTTTCTTAAACAATTATCTATAGAAGATTTTGCCAAAATTCAGGATAGATTAGCTGATTATCCGGGTATCTATACTTCAGAAAGAACTATTCGTGATTATCCAGGAAGAAGTCTGGCTAACTCAATGGGTTATGTAAAAGAAGTTGATAAAAAGTTTCTGGAGAGTGAGGAAGGAAAGGCATACCGTCAAGGTGACCTTGTAGGGAAAAGTGGATTGGAGAGGTATTATGAAAAACAATTAAGAGGGGAAAGAGGAGTAAGTTTTGTAGTTCGAAATGTAAAAGGTGTAAAGAAGGGGAAGTTCAGAGATGGAGAATTTGATACTTTGCCTCAAATTGGCAGCAACTTAATTACTGGAATTGACCTGGAACTACAAAAGTATGGAGAAAAATTGATGGTAAACAAGAAAGGTGCTGTAATAGCCATCGATCCTTCAACTGGGGAAATTCTTTCTATCATATCTGCTCCAGACTACGATCCTAATTTATTAACTGGAGAAGGTAAAAAAAGTAGTCAGAACTTTGTGGATCTTGCCAGAGATCCTAATAAGCCTTTATTTAATAGGGCCATTCAAGCTACTTATCCACCAGGCTCTACTTTTAAAACTGTAATGGCTCTTGTTGGTTTACATGATCATGCTTTGGATTCAAGCACCACCTTTTTTACCTGTGATAAAAGTTTGGTAGGTTGCCATGGTCATCCTTCTCCACTAAATGTATACGGTTCTTTGCAGCATTCCTGTAATCCTTTTTATTTAAAAGCACTAAGGAAAATTATTAATCAGGGAAGGAGTAAGGTTGAAAAAGAAGATACCAGAATTGGATTAGAAGCGTGGAAAAACCAAATGCTGCAATTTGGTTTGGGGAAAAAATTAGGTGTTGATTTGCCTTTTGAATCTAAAGGGATAATTCCCTCACCAGAATATTATGATAAAAATTATTATATAAAAAACTGGAGATTATCGAATGTCTATTCTATAGGTATAGGACAAGGCGAAGTTTTATTGACACCACTTCAATTGGCCAACCAGGCTGTTTGTATTGCTAATCAGGGTTGGTACATTCCACCACATTTGGTAAAAGCTATTGGTGATAGCACTTTGGTTTTTGAAAAACAAAAGATAAATATTGAAAAGGAGTACTTTGATTATGTATCCAGGGCAATGGGTAATATATATACGGCAAGTATGTCCAAAATTCCCGGATTAACTGTTTGTGGGAAAACTGGAACGGCACAAAACCCACACGGAGAAGATCACTCCGTATTTATGGCATTTTCTCCACGAATAAATCCTAAAATCGCGATAGCTGTTTATGTGGAAAATGCCGGATTTGGTGGTTCTTGGGCTGCACCAGTTGCTAGTTTAATGATCGAGCAGTATATCAACAATGAAATAAGCCAGGGTAGAAAATGGATTGAAACCAGAGTTTTAAATGGGAATTTTATGGATGTACAGTAGGTTAATTTAAGTTTTTTATTGCAAATTTACCCCTGTTTATACTTTTACCTTAAGGAAGTAATCCACTAGCTGGTTTAAAAAACCTCATTTCCTTTCGAAGGATAGATTCTGAAACATGAACAAATACATTTATTTATATTTTTTAGTTGGTTTATTTTTAATTGGGTGTAAGGGGAGTCAGGTTGCTAATACTTCTGGGCCATTTAAAGATGATATATCCTTATATAAGGTAAAAATTGAATCTGAAAATCCTGGAAAAGTTGGGGTAGATTCTATAAAAGAAAATGGGGAGGGGTCTGGTGTGGTAATCAATATTGTGCCTCAGCCAAAAACAAGTATTAATTATCAGTTGGATCAACAATCTATTCTAATTGCCCAAAGAAATCTAGAGGATTTGACAGACCACGGAACTAAGGGATTTAGAATTCTTGTTTATTCAGGAGGAAGCCGGGATAGGGCAGAGGTAATTGAAAAAGATTTAATTCTCATTGAAAAGACCTATCAGATTTTTGATATACCTAATTATAAGGTAAAAGTAGGAGACTACTTTACAAAACTGGAAGCAAATGGAATGCTTGTTCAAATAAAAAAAGATTACCCCCAAGCCATAATTATCCCTGATATAATTGATGTCAATCTTAATGATTATATTTTGGGAAAGGGAGAAGAGGATAAAACAAAGAATAAAAAATAGTTTTTACCATTTCAAAGGCTTCTTATTTAGAAATGTAGAAATTCCTTTTTTACAATCAGTAGTTGATCTGGAAGAAGCGTTCTGAGAAGCTGCTAATTCCATAGCCTTTTGTGTATCCAGAACCTGAATATCATTAATAAGCAATTTAGTAAGTCCCATTGATTGTTCCGAATTGGATTCAATTAGCTTTTTTGCAAATTCCTCAATATGTTTTTCTAAATCGGTTTTATCTACAATTTCATTAATTAAATGGTATTCTTTTGCTTTTTTAGCTGATACTAAATCTCCCGTTAATAGTAATTCTTTTGTAATTCCTTCTCCCAATTTTCTGAGTAAAAAGAAACTTACAATAGCAGGAATGAATCCTATTTTTACTTCAGTATATCCGAACTTAGCTTCGTGAATAGCAAAAACAAAATCACATACCGTAGCTAATCCACAACCTCCTGCAATAGCATGACCTTGCACCTGGGCAATAACAATCTTTGGTAAGGTATAAATAAGTTTAAATAACTCCATCAGATGATTAGAATCCTCCAGATTTTCCTGATATGTGTTATTTTGTAATTTTTGGATATAAGCAAGATCAGCCCCAGAACAAAAAACTTTACCATTTGCTTTTAGAACCACTACTTTCCCTGATTTTTCATCTTTGGCATGAGAAAAAGCCGTTTTCAATTCCTGAACCAATTGAGGGTTTAATGCATTCCTTTTTTCAGGCCTGTTTAAAGTGATAAAAATAATTTTGTCTTTTATATTGTATTCTATAAACTCAAAAGTTGATTTATTCATCAGGATTTTTGTGTGGGCTTATATTGTTGTAAATCAGTTTGTTGGCTTATTGAAAGCCTAAAAAAGGAAATTTTTTGGGAAACTTCATTATTTATCAAATCAAAATATTGCTGACTTAAAAATTAAAAAAGTTAACTAAGATTGAGATTAGATTACTCTTTAAAAAATAATATGAATTATAAAAAATTTGATTGGTAATAAGGTGGAAAATGTTAAAAAAATATAAAGCAAAAACCTATTTACTAAAATAGTAGAATTTTTACAAGGAATTTTAGCAAATAAAATATAATTATCTATATTTGCAAGTTCAAAAAAAGTATACTCTTTTTCAAATGGCGTTCAGAAAAAATAAAAAAATCTCAAACGACTTTACAAGAGTCACAATCAGTTTAGCATCACCGGAATCCATTCTTGAGAGCTCCCACGGGGAAGTGACTCAGCCAGAGACAATTAACTATAGAACTTACAAGCCAGAAATGGGAGGTTTGTTCTGTGAAAGAATCTTTGGACCAGTAAAAGACTGGGAATGTCATTGTGGAAAATATAAAAGAATTAGGTACAAAGGAATTATTTGTGACCGATGTGGGGTGGAAGTTACTGAGAAAAAGGTAAGAAGGGAAAGAATGGGTCATATCCAACTTGTTGTACCGGTTGCTCATATTTGGTATTTTAGATCGCTACCAAATAAAATTGGTTACTTGTTAGGTCTCCCATCTAAAAAATTAGATCAAATCATCTATTATGAGAGATATGTTGTTGTGCAGGCAGGGGTAAAAGCTGAAGATGGTATTAACTATCTTGATTACCTTACTGAAGATGAATATCTTGATATTTTGGATAAACTTCCTAGGGAAAATCAGCAGCTTGATGATGATGATCCTAATAAGTTTATTGCCAAAATGGGAGCTGAGGCATTGGAAATGCTTCTTTCTAGAATTGATCTTGATTCACTTTCTTATGAATTGAGAGACAATGCTGCTAATGATACTTCTCAGCAAAGAAAAGCGGAAGCTTTGAAAAGGTTGAAAGTTGTTGAAGCATTAAGAGATGCTAGAAGCAGAATTGAAAATCGACCAGAATGGATGATCATTAAAATGGTTCCTGTAATTCCACCAGAATTACGACCATTGGTTCCTTTGGATGGTGGTAGATTTGCTACTTCCGATCTTAACGATTTGTATAGAAGGGTAATCATCCGAAATAATCGATTAAAAAGACTTATAGATATAAAAGCTCCTGAAGTAATTCTTAGAAATGAGAAAAGAATGCTACAGGAAGCAGTTGATTCACTTTTTGATAACTCAAGAAAAGTAAATGCTGTAAGAGCAGATGGAAACAGACCTTTGAAATCCTTAAGTGATATGCTTAAAGGTAAGCAAGGTAGATTCCGTCAGAACTTATTGGGTAAAAGGGTTGATTATTCAGGCAGATCTGTAATTGTTGTAGGTCCAGAACTTAAAATGCATGAGTGTGGACTTCCTAAAGATATGGCTGCTGAATTATTCAAGCCATTTATTATCAGAAAACTGATAGAACGAGGAATAGTTAAGACTGTTAAATCTGCAAAGAAAATTGTAGATAGAAAAGATCCTGTTGTTTGGGATATCTTGGAAAATGTATTGAAAGGACATCCTGTAATGTTAAATAGAGCTCCTACGCTTCACCGATTAGGTATTCAGGCATTTCAACCTAAACTTATTGAAGGAAAAGCTATTCAGCTTCATCCATTGGTGTGTACAGCATTTAATGCTGACTTTGACGGTGACCAGATGGCTGTTCACGTACCACTTGGACATGAGGCTGTTTTAGAAGCTTCTTTATTAATGCTTGCTTCGCATAATATACTGAATCCTGCAAATGGTTCTCCTATTACTGTACCCTCTCAGGATATGGTTCTTGGACTTTACTATTTGAGTAAAGGAAGGAAGACTACCAAAGAACTTGAGATTAAAGGAGAAGGAATGACCTTCGCCAACTCTCAGGAAGTCATTATTGCAATGAACGAAGGTAGAGTTGCTAAGCATGCTAATATAAAAATTAGGACTACTGTAAGGGACGAAAAAACTGGAGAACTAAGCAAACAGATTATTGATACTGTAGCTGGTCGAGTTTTATTCAATGAGCATGTTCCTGAAGAAGTAGGATATGTGGATGAATTACTATCCAAAAAAGCTCTTCAGAAAATTATTGCCAAAATCTTTAAAATTGTTGGAATGGCCAGAACGGCTCAATTCCTTGATGATATTAAAGAATTAGGGTTTAAAATGGCATATTCTGGTGGTCTTTCATTTGGTTTGAATGATATTATTATTCCAGATATTAAGGATTCCATGATTGAAGAAGCCAAGCAAGAAGTTGAAGTAGTTTGGCAAAACTATTTAATGGGTCTTATCACAGATAATGAGAGATATAACCAGGTAATTGATATTTGGACTAGAATAAATTCTAAGTTGACTTCTACCCTAATGGACAGGATGGAAAGTGATCAACAAGGATTTAATTCTATCTATATGATGATGCACTCAGGGGCAAGGGGTTCTAGAGAGCAAATCAGGCAGCTTGGAGGAATGAGGGGATTGATGGCTAAGCCACAGAAAAGTCTTGCAGGTTCAGTAGGGGAAATTATTGAAAACCCTATTCTTTCGAACTTTAAGGAAGGTCTTGATGTACTTGAGTACTTTATTTCCACACACGGGGCTAGGAAAGGTCTGGCAGATACAGCTCTTAAAACTGCGGATGCTGGTTACCTGACAAGGAGATTAGTGGATGTTGCTCAGGATGTTGTGGTTACTGAATACGATTGTGGAACTTTAAGAGGTCTTTCAGTGGAGGCATTAAAGGATAACGATGATATTATTGAGCCACTAAAAGAAAGAATTGTGGGTAGAGTTAGTGTTCATGATGTTTATGATCCTTTAACTGATGAACTAATTATTGCTTCAGGTCAGGAAATTACTGAGGAAATTTCTTCCAGAATCGATGATGAAACTTCAATCGAAGCTGTTGAAATAAGATCTGTATTGACTTGTGAAACTAAGCGGGGTGTTTGTGCTTTATGCTATGGAAGAAACTTAGCTTCAGGAAGGTTAGTTCAAAAAGGAGAAGCAGTTGGTGTAATTGCTGCTCAATCTATTGGAGAACCTGGTACACAGCTTACACTTAGAACTTTCCACGTTGGGGGTACTGCCTCAAACATTGCAGTTGATGCTTCAGTTAGAGCTAAATTTGCAGGTAAGATTGAATTTGAAGAAATGAAATCTGTACTTACAAAGAACAGTGAAGGAGAGGAGTTGGAAGTAGTAATGTCAAGAACTAGTGAAGTTAAGATTGTAGACAAAAGCGGAAGAGTTTTAATAAATAATCATGTACCTTATGGGGCTTTCCTAAGAGTGAAATCTGGGGATAAGGTTGAAAAAGGTGATGTTGTTTGTTATTGGGATCCTTATAATGCAGTTATTCTTTCTCAATTTAATGGTAAAATTGAATTTGAATCCATTGAAGAAGGCGTAACATATAGAGAAGAGTTTGATGAACAAACCGGTCACAGAGAAAAAGTAATTGTTGAAACAAAGGATAAAACCAAAAACCCAACAATTATTATTCATTCTGATACTGGTGAGGTTGTCAGTAGTAACATACCAGTTGATGCCCACCTTGCGGTAGATGATCAGCAGAAAGTTACTTCAGGTCAGATTCTTGTGAAAATTCCTAGGGCAATTGGTAAAAATAGAGATATTACCGGGGGTCTTCCAAGGGTAACAGAATTATTTGAAGCACGGAATCCTTCCAACCCAGCAGTAGTTACTGAAATTGATGGTGTAATTTCATATGGTGGGATTAAAAGGGGTAATAGAGAAATTTTTGTTGAATCTAAGGATGGTGTGAAGAAAAGATATCTTGTAAATCTTTCTAAGCATATTCTGGTTCAGGAGAATGATTATGTGAAAGCGGGTATGCCATTATCCGATGGTGCAATTACTCCTTCGGATATTTTGGCTATTAAAGGACCTACTGCAGTTCAAGAATATCTTGTTAATGAGATTCAGGATGTTTACAGATTGCAGGGTGTGGGTATTAATGACAAACATATCGAGGTGATTGTAAGTCAAATGATGCAAAAAGTACAAATTGTTGATAGTGGAGACACTATGTTCTTACCAGGACAAAATGTTGACAAGTTTGTATTTAGAGAATCAAATGATGCAATCCTTGATAAAAAAGTTGTTGTAGATGCCGGTGAGTCAACAGTAATGAAGCCAGGTATGATCGTTTCTGCTAGAAGACTAAGAGATGAAAATTCAAGTCTGAAAAGGAAAGATATGAAGCTTGTAAAAGTGAGAGATGCTCAGGCTGCTGTTTCTAAACCAAATCTTCAGGGTATTACACAGGCTTCTTTGGCAACAAATAGCTTTATTTCAGCTGCTTCCTTTCAGGAAACAACTAAAGTCCTTAGTGAAGCTGCCATTAGAGGTAAGAGAGATAAACTGAATGGATTGAAGGAGAATGTAATTGTAGGTCATTTGATTCCTGCTGGTACTGGTTTAAGAGAGTACCAGGATATAAAAGTAGGATCAAAAGAAGAGTATGATGCATTAATAGCCTCAAGAGAAGGTTTTAGAAGTAGAGAATATCAAGACTAAAAGATATTAATATATATTCTGAACGCATTAAAAAAACCGTTAGCTATTTGGCTAACGGTTTTTTATTTCATTGAATTTGAGATTTCCCTTTAAGAATTTGGTTTATATTTTTGATGCAATTTTTTGCCTTATTAAAGACATTTGTGTTTTAGACATGAGACCTAACATTCTATAACTTATTTTCCTCCACTAGAAAAGGATCTAGATCTGGAAGATGAACCAGAAGAATAACGAGAATTAGATCTGGAAGTTTTTGATGTTCTTCCTCCTGAACTTCTGGCAATATTATTATTTACTCTACTTTTTAAGGCACTATTGGTAGTTGCTCTTTGGTGAAATTTTGGATTTTGTTTTCTGGAAACATCAGACAGTGTTCCGTATCGTGTACTTCCGGTTGAGGTTGTACCACCATAATAAGGTCTCACTCCTCTGTAATTATTTCTATAATCAGAGTAGGAGGTTCTATATACAGGGCCCGCCATTAGTCCCATCATCGAGCTCATAAAGGCATACTGACCATAAAAACCCCAAAAGGATTGACCACTATTATTGGTTTGCCATCGGCCATACTTTTCATTTCCAACATATCTGGAATAACCGGGAGGTGCTGTTTGTTTGGAAACTACGCCATCATTTTTTGAGGCAACCTCCATTCCCATATCGTTTTCGTATCGGCTAAAAGTATTTTCATCAACAATGTACCATTCTGTAATTTCTTCATATGGAGTTTGAGTACTATCAGCTTTCTCTTTTATTATTTTATACTGGTGTTTATAAGTATCAGATAAAAAAGCACCTTCTACATCCATATCGTATAAAATTATGGTGAAGTTTTTCTCTGAATCCATCTTTCTTATCATTTCATCTATTGGAGATTTATGAAAATCTCCAGAGCTAGAACAAGAACTGATAAAAAGGAATAGTCCAACTGTGAAATATAGATTTTTCATTATAAAATTTAGAATTGGTTGTGAATACCCGTGTTGGGTTTTTATTAATAAGTCTAGTATAAGTGAAAATATTACAATATTGAGATATATTTTTTCAAATCCTTGGTCATTGGGAACATTATCTCAAGATACAATTGATACTAAAATATTGAAAGGAATCTAATTCCCAATGTATTTGTTAAACATCTCTTATTAGAATTAGATTCCTGAATTAAGGATTTAAAAACCTTCAAAAGTGTCCAAATTGGTTGAAAGACTATTGTTTATCCATCCAGAATTTATGGTTAATTTTATTAAACCTTATTCCATAAACCCTTTAAGCAAATCTCTTACATCATCAGCTGATTTAATATTTAATCTTGCAACTGATGCAGTAAGGCCGACTTTTATGGTGAATGCATCTTCAGGCATTGCTTTAAAAGTATCTTCATCAGTTACATCATCTCCTATAGCCACAACAAAATCATTTTCATTATTACCGAGCCATTTTCTTGCTGCTTTCCCCTTATTTATAGCTCTGTTTTTTATTTCGATTACCTTATTGCCTTCCATAGTTTGTAAATCCATATTGGCAATTAGGTAGTTAAGGTTTGATAATAATTCTCTTGCCCTTAGTTCCCCAAAATCAGTATCGGCTTTACGATAATGCCATACCAATGAATAATCCTTATCCTCGATAAATGAACCAGGTGTTCTATCAACATATAATTCAAGAATATGTCTGATTTCTTTTTTCCATGCCTGATCGATATTGTCAATCATACCCCATGTTTTCCCAGATTCTTTGAGCCAAACACCATGTTCGGCAATAAGATCTAAATCAAGATGTCCAAGCCAATCACCAAGTGTCCCTTTATCTCTACCACTTATAATGATGACTTTATTTTTTGGGTTTACTGTTAAATTTTCAAGAATATTTAGTAATTCTTCATCTGGAGAAACTGCTTTTGGATTAGGTGAAAATCCTTTAAGTGTTCCATCATAATCTAGGAAAAGAATTCTCTTTTTAGCGTATTTATATTTTTGAATAATTAGGTCAGCAGTTTTCCCTGTTACCATCTTCATATTCAAATCTTTTTGCTTTTGTTTTATGAAATCTAATTGGTCGAAAAATACTTCAACCCATCGGTGAATATTATACCTTTTAAGTTTCTCCTGCATTTCTTCGTTTCTTGCAATTTGCTCAGCTTCAGGCATTTCAAGAGCCTGGTGCATTGCATTAACGATTTGGTCAATATCATTTGGATTAATTAAAATAGCTTCAGACATTTCCTTTGCCGAGCCAGCCATTTCACTCAGGATTAAAACTCCTTTTTTATCAAGTTTACTGGCAATATATTCTTTGCAAACCAAATTCATCCCATCTCTTAGAGGAGTAATAAGCGCCACCTCAGCACTACTATATAAAGCAGATAGCGCATGGAATGAAAAAGACCTATAAAAATAATGGATAGGATTCCAGTCAATTCTACTGTATTTTCCATTGAGTGCGCCAACTAAGGTATCAATCTCATTTTTCAACTGATTATATTGTTCCACTTTAACCCTTGAAGGGACTACAATGAGGATAAGAGAAACTTTCCCGATATATTCAGGGTATTTTTCCAAGAAGATATCAAAAGCTTGTAATCGCTGTTTAATACCTTTGGAATAATCCAGTCTGTCGATGGACAATACCACCTTTTGGTTGGAAAGTATCTTAAAATACCTTTTAAGTTTATCAATGGTTTCCGGTGCATGCGTTGCCTTGGCATATTTATCATAATCAATTCCCATAGGGAAGGCATCTACCCCTATCAATCTGTTATTAATCCTAATCTGTCCCATTGTGTTTCCATGACCTAAAATTCTGTTTACTGAACTTAGGAAGTGACGCATATCGTCATAGGTATGAAAACCAATTAAATCAGAACCCAATATCCCTTCTAATATTTCTTCTCTCCAAGGCAAAAGCCTAAAAATTTCAAAAGAGGGAAAAGGTATATGTTGAAAAAAGCCAATGGTTGCATTGGGTAACTTTTCCCTAACCATACTGGGTAGGAGTAGTAATTGGTAATCATGAATCCAGATTATATCTCCATCATTGGCATGGTGTAGAATTGCATCACAAAATTTCTGGTTTACCCTAACATAAGCTTCCCAGAGTTCTTTGTCGTAAGTTGCATATTCAGTGAAATAATGGAATAACGGCCATATAGTTTTATTACTAAATCCTTCGTAATAGTCCCTGATATCTTTTTTACTTAGGAAAACCGGAGCCATATTATCCTGAGCAAGTTGGGAAGTAATGTTTTCCTTATCAGTTTCTGCATAATCGTGAAATCCTGGCCATCCAATCCAAAGATTATTTCCTTTTTTATAAATGGAGCCAAGTCCAGTGGCTAATCCTCCTGCACTAGGCTGAAAATGTAATTTGTTTTCAATATGTTGGATAGTTACTGGTAATCGGTTAGATACAATTAATACTTTTTTTGACATTAAAATTTTTAGTTTAGTACTGTTATCTAATGAATATTTTTTATAAAATAGCTTAACAATTGATTTTGGAAATTTGCTTTCTTACAAATCCCTCAGTACAAATTATAGGCTCCTTAATATTGATATGAAAATGGTTTCTTGAAAACACAAAAAATAAATTCAAATACCTGTTTTGCACAAACCCATTGATAACCTTGAATAAGGGTTTTGCAAAAAGAAGTTGTGTAATAAGGATAAGTTTTACTCCAAAATTAAGATTATTTCTGGTTTAATCTTAAGAAAATTAAATTACCCTGGGTAAAAGGTTTGTTTTTGAAAATCGTATAATGCCAAAAACCTTTCACAACGTGAAAGGTTTGAGATTGCTTTTATTTTTTTAAAGTACTAAAATAAAATTCTTCGAAGTATTAATTGTGATAGATTCTTAAGATAGCTTCTAATTCGTGAGAATAAATTCTGGTGAATGGCTCTTTAATTCTTGGTGATTTCATGTCAAAATATTTTATATGTAGATGAAAAAATCCCTTCTAAATTGAAATATTTTAATTTTTTAGGGTATTGTAAAGTTCTATTTAATTTTATTAACATTCGGTTGAAAGAAACCAATAATAGTATCAATGTAATTTAATTGCAATTTTATGAAGGACTAATAACTCAAACTAAATACTTTGTTTTGTTACTTTTAGTTGTTGTTTATCAGTTAGTTATGTGTTTTTTTTAAGATTGAAATCACATTTTTTTATTCTTTCTAAAAAGATGAAAAGGTAAAAGAAATGCTGTAATAAATGGGCATAAAAAAAAGGAAACTATTTGATTTCCTTAATTTTCAATAAATACTTTACGGCAAATAATTGTGCATGAAGGAGTAAAGTTTACTCGCTTACAATGAGTTTTTTTGCAATTTTAAAATTACTTGAAGAAACCGACATGAAATAAAGACCGGGAGTCAATTTAATTTCGGGAGTGATTGAAAGTTCTGTGAAAGAACTTGTCGGATTAATTTGCTTATTATAAAGTACCTTTCCAATAGTATTATAAAGAGTAATATCTAATGATTCTAATGAACCACTTTCAATTTCCAAGTTTATTGGTCCCTCTTTATAAGGATTTGGATATAATTTAACTTCCAAATCACCAGCATTATTAAAAGATGATGATTCTACTTTCTGTACAGGATTTTTCCCATCAAATGATGCTGCCTGAATATAAATAGCAGAAATTGAAAAGGTAAGGACAAAAGCAAAAAGGTATTTTGTTTTGTAAATAAGGTTTTGAGTAAAAGTTCTTTTCATGATTATTTTGCCGTTTTTTCTTTTATGATATTAAAATGTAAAAGTAACCCCTTTTATATATCAATATGCGCTTTACTATTAAATGGTTGCCTTCGAACTAAAAAGTAATTGGTTTTTAACATTACTTAACTAATTCAGCTTAGGTCCTCTATATAAAAGACGAAATTTATTGAAAGCTGGTTGGTGGAAACATGGTTTTTTTAGTAAGATTTAAATAAAGGTTCTTATTTGTTACAAAATTTGGAACGTGGAGTGGTCTCGATTTTTGTTAAAAACAAAAAGCCCTGGCAAAATAAATTAACCAGGGCTTGCCTCATATCATAATTCTATAACTTTAGCCTAGACCTAAAATCCTTTTATTCATTTCTTCATCAGCTCCAGTGCCGGCAAAATCATCAAATGTTTTTTCTGTTACTCTAATGATGTTTTCTGCTATAAATTTGGCACCTTCTTTTGCTCCATCTTCTGGATGCTTTAAAGCACATTCCCATTCCATTACTGCCCATCCATCAAAATTATATTGAGCCAATTTGCTAAAAATACCTTTAAAATCCACTTGTCCATCCCCTAAAGATCTGAACCTTCCTGGTCTTTCAACCCAACCCTGATAACCTCCATAAACTCCTGATCTTCCATTTGGATTAAATTCAGCATCTTTTACATGAAACATTTTAATTCTTTCATGGTAAATATCAATGTGTTCCAGATAGTCTAAGCATTGTAATACATAGTGGCTAGGATCGTAAAGCAGGTTGGCTCTTGTATGGTTTCCGGTGGCTTCTAGAAATCTTTCGAAAGTAATTCCATCATGCAAATCCTCTCCTGGGTGAATTTCATAGCAAAGATCAACGCCTACTTCATCGAAAGCATTTAAAATTGGGAGCCATCTGTTAGCTAATTCTTTAAAACCAGTTTCTACCAATCCGGCAGGTCTTTGTGGCCATGGATACATAGTATGCCACAATAAAGCTCCAGAAAATGTTACATGGGCATTCAACCCTAAATTCTGGGTGGCTTTTGCAGCATAATGCAATTGTTGTTTGGCCCATTCTGTTCTAGCTTTAGGATTACCATGAAGTTCTTTAGGAGCAAATCCATCAAACATTTCGTTATATGCAGGATGAACCGCCACTAGTTGCCCCTGTAGGTGAGAGGATAATTCAGTGATTTCCAAACCATGGGAATTTACAATTCCCTTAATTTCATCGGCATAAGTTTTACTTTCAGCTGCTTTTTGCAAATCAATTGCCCTACTATCCCAAGAAGGAATTTGTACACCCTTAAAGCCTAATCCTGCAGCCCATTTGCATATATTGTCAAGGTTATTGAAGGGAGCTTCATCCCCCATAAATTGCGCTAAAAATATTCCCGGTCCCTTAATTGTTTTCATCTTCGGTTAGATTATAGTGTTTTTTAATTTGATAATATTTAAGATTTGAATGGATACCATTTCTGATCACTTTTACTGGCTTCAATAACTGTTTCTATAAAAGCCATTCCCCTCAAACCATCTTCTATTGATGGAAAATCAGTATGGAGTGGATCAGGAGTTTCTCCTTTTAATTTACTTTTTAAAGTGGCTGCAAAATTTCTGTAAACATTGGCGAAAGCTTCAAGGTAAGCTTCAGGATGACCTGCAGGAATACGAGTATGTGCCTGAGCACTCTCTGATAGGTTTCCAACTCCGGTCCTTAATATCCGCTTTTCATCATTAGTTTGGAGAATCAAAGTATTGGGTTCTTGCTGATACCAGATTAACCCACCTGTTTCTCCATAAATTCTGATATTGAGATTATTTTCTTCTCCTACAGAAATCTGACTGCAATGTAAAATCCCCTTCGCTCCATTATCGAAATGTAACAAAATATTGGCATCATCATCGAGTTTTCTTCCTTCCACGAAAATAGTAAGGTCAGCGCAAACTTCTGTAACTTTTAAGCCAGTAATGTATTCTGCTAAATGCTCAGCATGTGTACCAATATCTCCTGTACCACCTGCAATTCCAGATTTTGAAGGATCAGTTCTCCAGGAAGCTTGCTTTTGTCCGGAAGCCTCCACTAAAGTAGAAAGCCATCCTTGCGGATATTCTACAATTACTTTCCTCACCTCGCCAATTTTACCTGATTTTACAATATCCCGAGCTTCCTTTACCATAGGATAGCCCGTATAATTGTAAGTTACAGCCAGTATTTGGCCAGACTCCTTTAATGCCTTTTCAATTTCTTTTGCTTCGGCTAATGTAAAGGCTAAGGGTTTATCACAGACTACCGAGAAGCCATTTTTTAAGGCGAATAAAGTGGGAGGTGCATGCATATGATTTGGAGTAACTACCGAAACAAAATCCATCCTTTCACTTTCTGGTAGTTCTTTTTCCTTCAAAATCATTTCTTCATAACTGCCATATACCCGGTCTTGCGGCAAGTATAAATCTTTGCCTGAAGCTTTGGATTTTTCAGGGTTACTACTAAAAGCACCACAAACTAATTCTATCTGACCATCCAGTCCGGAAGCCATCCGATGCACTCCACCGATAAATGCTCCCTGGCCTCCACCGACCATTCCCATTCTCAGTTTTCTTTCCATATTTAATTTTTGATTAGAGTATTGATGTTCGTTTATAATTTCTCACTAATTTATGGTAAAATTTTAATAATGCTGATTTTACCAACAGTAATTTAAAACCAACCTTTTAGGAGGTTTAAGTTTTTAAAATGGAATTTTAGTTTACCTTGAATATTACAATTTTCTCTTTTAATTGTTAAATTTACTGATATCATTATTTTTGGAAAAGTTTTAATATTATATTTAACTAAAAAAGAAACATAAACTATTCTCAATCTTATTTAGATACTTTATTATGGAAATAAAAATTAACAGAGGAAGACTAGCCTTTTATATTTTTTATGAATGTTTTTTATTAAATAAGATTCATTTTTCAGAATCTAAATAATTCTGGAGGGATTTAAAACTAACCTTTTACCATACATTAAAATTCAAAAAAATATAAAATGGAAAATTCTACTGAAAATAATACACAAAAGCCCGATATGATGTTATTCTGGGGCTGTTTTTTTGCAATTGTAGCCACAGCATTTGGGTTTATCATTAGAGCAATGATTTTAGATGATTTAGGTGCTGAATTCAATTTATCCAATACACAAAAAGGTGAAATAGCTGGTGTTGGATTATGGCCTTTTGCGATTAGTATAGTACTTTTTAGTCTATTTATTGATAAAATAGGATATAAAGTGGCTATGATATTTGCCTTTTTATGTCAAATAATTTCTGTTGTGATGACTATTTATGCAACGGATTATTGGATGTTATATGCGGGTACATTTGTCTTGGCATTAGGAAATGGAGCTGTAGAGGCTTTTGCTAATCCTGTGGTAGCTACTATTTTTTCTAAGGATAAAACCAAGTGGTTAAATATCTTACATGCTGGATGGGCTGGAGGTTTGGTTTTAGGAGGGGTGTTTGCATTATTTCTTGGTCCTGAAACAAGTTGGGAATTAAAAGTAGGTCTAATTCTTATACCGGTATTAGTATATGTTGTAATGTTAATTAAGAAACAATTCCCTGTTCAAGAAAGGGTACAGGCTGGAGTTTCTTATTTGGAAATGTTAAAGGAAGTTGGAATTGGAGGAGCTTTAATAATTATAGGGTTAATAATTTTTCAACTTGGGGCAGTATTCAATTGGTCTACAATGGTAAGTGTAATTGCTACCATAGTAATTGTAGGAGCGTTTGGGTTTTACGTAAAGTCATTTGGTCAACCGTTATTTATATTCCTGTTATTAATTATGATACCCTTAGCCACTACAGAATTAGGAACAGATAGTTGGATTACAGATTTAATGGCTCCTGAAATGAAAAATATTGGTATTCAGGCTGGATGGATATTAGTTTATACATCTCTAATTATGGTGGTACTTAGATTTTTTGCTGGTTCAATAATTCATAAAATTTCACCTCTAGGATTACTAGCTGTTTGTTCCTTAATAGCAAGTTTTGGTTTATACTTTTTATCCATAAGCTCAGGAGTAATTATTTTAGTAGCTGCTACAGTATATGGATTAGGGAAAGCATTTTTCTGGCCTACAATGTTAGGTTTAGTTGCAGAAAGATTTCCTAAAGGTGGAGCGCTTACATTAAATATAACAGGTGGTGTTGGAATGATAGGAGTAGGTGTTATTGGTGCCGTTATATTAGGATTTGTACAAGATATTGCAGTTGATAAAAACCTTGCGGAATATGACTTGCAAAATAAAACAGAACTTCATACTAGCTATGTAACAGAAGAAAAGGAAAGTATTTTTGGTAGTTACATGGGTTTGGATGCTGAAAAACTTGGTGAGGCAAGTGAAAGTGAATTGATGGAAATTACTGCTGTACAAGAAGAAGCAAAAAAAGAAGCTTTAAAAACAGTAGCTATTTTTCCAATAATAATGTTTTTGTGCTATTTGTTTTTAATTATATATTTTAAATCAAAAGGTGGATACAAAGCAGTGGATTTAGAAGAAGGTTCTTCTATAAAACAACCTGCATGATAAGAATAATGATTAGGGATTAATTAAATAAAAGAGGCTTTTTCATAAGATTTAAGCCTCTTTTTTATGCCAGCATTTCCTGAATTTTTAATTGAAGCTCGGGGACAACCTTTTCCTCAAACCAAGGGTTTTTCCTCAACCAATAGGTATTTCTGGGAGAAGGGTGGACTAATGGTAGAAATTTAGGTAGGAAATCTTCATAAGATTTCACTGTTTCCAACAAAGTCTTTTTACTATTTTTTCCCAAATAATATTGTTGAGCATATCTTCCAATTAACAAAGTAAGTTCAATTTCTGGCATTAAATCTAACAAGGATTGATGCCATAGTGGAGCACATTCCTTTCTGGGTGGCAGATCTCCAGATTTCCCTTTCCCAGGATAGCAAAACCCCATAGGGATAATGGCTATTTTTTCAGTATCATAAAAAGTAGCCTTATCTAAATCCATCCATTTTCTCAGTCTGTCTCCACTTGGGTCATTCCAGGGAATGCCTGTATTATGGACTCTCGTACCAGGTGCTTGTCCAATAATAAGTATTTTCGATTTTGAAGTAGCTTCTAATACCGGGTTTGGTTCTAATGGAAGAAAGTCCTTACAAACCGTACATGTTTTTATTTCTCCAATTAAGTGTTGAAGTTTAGTGTTTATTTGGCTCATTAAATGGAATTTTGAATGGATTACATATGAACAATATCAGAAGCTCTAAATAACATATCAGCGGCTTGTAATACTTTATTTTTTAATTTGTAAGGATACTCAGGATTCTCCTTTAAAAATTTCTTTACGGTATTTGCAGCAGATTTTGATTGATGCCCACTTAGCGTTCCAATGAGCCATTGTTTTGGGAAGAAAATATCTCCTGTTCTTTGAATTTCTTCTAACAGTTCCAAACTTGGCCGGATATATTTCTCGGAAGATTTAGCTCTTAGAGGATGATGAAGATAGCCTAAACTTTCTACAACCCATGGCTCGTAATGCCTGTTTACTGGGTTTCTTAAGCTTTCAAAAAAATTATCTCTTACATTTTGGTCATCAGACAGCGCTGGTAAAACAAATGTAAGTCTGTCTTTTAAATCAGGGTTTTGTGTGTCATTGATTTGCTTAAGCATCATTTCTTCAGAATTTGGAGCAGATCTTAAAGCTAGTTCACAGGCTATGGAAATATAATCACGCTCCGAAAGGATTAGTCCATCAATATACAAATCCCTTTCCCATATCATTTTTAAACGGGTAAGTGCTTCTTCCGAAAGGGCAAGAGCCTTGTAGGCTCTAAAATAAGCCGATTTTGCACTTGCTCCGGGTGCAGTATCCATTATTTTCCAAAGGGTATTTTCTAACTGAGGTGCTATTACCCTTCTTTGTTTGGGTTTATAAAACTTCCAGTAAATAGTGTTCAAATAACCCAGGATATTTTGAGAGTTCAACGCCTCATTTTCCTGGGGAAGTGCATCAATAATAGTAGCCATTAATTTATCGGGTGCCACCTGGCCATTTAGCATTTCTTCATATAAGGAAATCCATCCTACACCTCTAAGCATAGGATCTTTAATTGAGGATATATTTTTCAGTAAAAATTCCCTACTGAATTTACCTAAAGTAAAAAAACCATATCCCAGCCCATCGCCATTACTTAAAATAAAATCTGGCTTGTACCATCCAACCGCCTCTGCTACATCATTAGTTTTCCCAGTTATTTCCAGTTGAATTCTTTTAATACTATCTCCTTTAACCAGCACTACTTCAGTTTTCTGTTGCCAGATATTATCTTTTACAGGAGATTTTCGTTGCTTCAGTTTTAAGGATTTTATTCGATTTCCATCCGTTATCAGACTTAAACTAATGGAAGGCATACCTGATTCTTTTACCCATACCTCGCTCCATGCCCTCAAATCCTTATCTGTTCTTTGATCTAAAATGGAAATCAAATCATCCCAAACAGCATTGGAAAAAGAATAAATTTCTAAGTATTCCTGAAGTCCCTCTCTGAATTGTTCTTCACCCATTAGCTTTTCTAACTGCTGCATAACAATGGGCGATTTCTGATAAATTATCCTGCCATATAGCGTCCCAGCATCCTTGAGGTTATCCAATTTTTGTTGGATGGGATGGGCTCCTTTTGTTCGATCCTCGGAATAGGCTACGGGATGATGCGCCATCAAAAACCTAAGATTATGATTGATTTCAGGAAAACTTGGATTTACAATCTTGGCACCCATAAAATTGGCAAAAACTTCCTTTAGCCATACATCATTAAACCACTTCATTGTCACGAGATTACCAAACCACATATGGGCAGTTTCGTGGGCAATCAGGCTGGCACGGTTAAGCATTTGGTTTTGAGTAGCCGACTGGTTAAGCATCAAACTTGAAGATCTGTAAAGAATAGAGCCAACATGTTCCATTCCCCCGTACTGAAAGGAGGGAATAAGCACAAACTCAAACTTTTCAAACGGCATTGGTATTTGAGTATATTCTTCAAGCCATCGTAGTGAAGAGGCGTGTAAGTCAAAAATTTCAAAAGTATTTCTTTCCACTTTTACAGAATCAGGCTCTCTATGGTACATTGTCAACTTTCTTCCATCCTTGTGGGTTGATATTTCCTTAAACTTTCCGACAACAAAGGCAAAAAGATAGGTGCTAATGGGTGGCGTTTCATTAAATTCATAGAAATGATTATTTCCAGTGAACAATTTATTAGCCATTTTACCATTGGCTACTGCTATCCATGATTCTGGAATTTCAAGAGTTAATTTGTACCGTCCCTTAATATCCGGTTGATCGAAACATGGAAATGCGGTAGAAGCCCTGTCAGGAACAAATAAAGTATAGAGGTATTCCTGGTTTCTGTTTAAAGCATTTTCCCCAGCGATGAATTTTAAGGAGAGTGAATTTGTACCCTTTTCCAGAATGCCTGGAGTGATAAGGATATGACCATTATTTACCTTAGCAGGAATTATCTTATCCTCATACTCCACTGAGATTAGATTTTCTGAAGCTACATTGAAATCAAGGACAAGAGATTTGGAATTATCATTTAATTCAAACTCTAATTTGAGCGAACCGACTATTGGGGTGGTTAAAGTATCAGTAATTTTAAAATGAAGTGTATATTTTACATTACTAATAGTAGTTGCTCTATGCTTTGCCAGCTCTAGAGAAACACCGGAAACTAATTCATAATTAGGTAAATCCTGAGCCAAGGCAGAAGAATAAACGGTTAAAAGAAAAATTACAAGGTGCAGAACTTTTCTCATAAATAGTTAGGATTACAGTTCGATTAAGGTAAAATCCTTTCCACATTTCATAAGCCTAAATGCTGTGAATAGAAAGAATTATTGCTAAGTAGGTGATATTATATCTAAATAAATTTACCAGGAACTAGTATAGCAAAAGTCTTTTGTTATGCTTATGCTAATTTACAAAAAAGAAATTGTAAATACTTTGAAGGTATTCTTCAAAATAAAAAAAGGTAGTAATCTTATAAGAAAGAATTTAATGAGCTTTCCTTCTTGCTTTTAATTCTTTTCGTGCATTAAGCACATCATCTTTTAGTTGCAGAAGATCATTCTTGGTAGTGTAATCATTAAATCTGGTATGGATAGAACCACCAGTTTCCATAGCCAAACGTAGGTATTGCCCTTTTATATAGGCTATATCATCCATTAATATTCTGCCTAAAATTATTCTGATTGGTTTGTTAATTTGCTTTACCAATTCAGTATCTCGGATAGCACTTCGGTTATCAGCCACTAATACAAATTCATCGGATTCGGGGTAATTGGCAAAAGCGTAAAGAAGTGCTTCAATATCATTTTCAGCTAAATCTCCACCATCACCATTTTCCTTCACTTCTTTCATTAGTTGAATAACCTGAGACAAAGTATCTGCTTTTATGGAATAGATTCCCCCAGTTTCTCCAGCTTTTTTTTCTGCATTAGCTTTATTATCTCCATCATTAAAAAATACAAAATTTGAAATATTACTATCTCCACTTCTGGAAATATGCCATCTCAATATTTGTGTTGTGAATGGATACATACTAGCAGTCCAATCACTTACAATAGTAACATTTTTCCAGTTGTAGAGGTTTCTTTCTAAAATGTCGTAAGCAAGCGTATCGTTGCCCATTGATAAAAATTTTCTGTCTTCTGTCGGCAGTGCAAGGAAGGCTTCTTTCACTTTTGATATATTTCTTTGGTAATCAACTTCCAGGTTTTTTTCTGGTACTTTAGAAGAAAATACAAATCCATGAAATAAGGATTCAGCTTGTGATTTGGTTTTACAATCTGTTTGCTTAATGATAGACCATTTAACACTATCTGAATTGAACAATTCCGGAGCGATATGCTGGAGGGAGTTTAACCGTTGAATATTAAGATTTTTAAAGGAAGTGTTTTTTGGATAATCTGAATAAACTAAGTCTATTTTTTTGATATTAGAGGATTTTAATTTCTCAATTATCTCTTTATTAATGGTCTGGGAGTGTCCAAATCCCATATTCAGAGTGATCTGCTCTGATTGAACATTATATCGAGGAGTATTTAATTGTAAGGCATTTTCATAAATGTTAAATGCAGACTTTTGGGCATTTGCAATAACTGAAAAAATTAGGCAATATGTAAGCAACAAAAATTTCATACTTTTTTATACCTGCGCAAATAAATAAATAACGCCCTGTTTATCTATATTATGATAATCATCAGAATTTATGTTTTTAAATTATTCTACTCAAACTGAATTAGTTGAATTGTGAAAAAAGCAATTCTTTTCATTACTAAACTTACAAGACTTTTAAACTAAATTCGAAAAAAATCCATAAAATTTCAACTTATTATTGTGAACCGGGTATCAGGCCAAATAATTAGATTTTATGGAGAAATTTTATTTAAAGTCTAATTTCCAGGTAGCAAATAACCTTGTACCCAGACAAACTTTTCAGCCTATAATAAATCAATATTAAAATATAGTATTCCCTTTATTTGAAGGATTTTTGGTTTTAAATAGACTTCACCAGGATGTGGAATTCCTATCCTTTTTTATTAGGAATTTTATTTTAGTAGGTAGTAGAATCTGGTTGAATTAGGATTATATAACTGAATAATTATTGGAACTTATTTTCCCATTTCCCGTTCGAAACCTTCGTCAATTTGCAAGTTACTTTCTTTGCCTGCTGCCACTGCTAGTTCATCACATCTTTCGTTTTCAGGTATACCAGCATGACCTTTTACCCATTTAAATTTCACCTTATGTTTCCGGTATAATTTAATGAATTTTTGCCACAAATCAACATTTTTCTTGCCTGAAAAACCCTTTTTTTCCCAGTTCCAGAGCCATCCTTTTTCTACAGAATCCACTACGTATTTAGAATCTGAATAAATGAGAATTTCAGTGCCTTCTACTTTCAAAGACTCAATTGCAACAATAGTGGCTAATAGTTCCATTCTGTTGTTGGTAGTTCTCCGAAATCCTCCGGAAAACTCCTTCCTTAAATTGTGTTTTTTGGAGATTAAAACAGTTCCGTATCCTCCTGGACCAGGATTTCCGGAAGAAGCACCATCGGTGTAGGCTATTACCATAGTTGAGTTATAATTGATTTGTGGAAAAAACGAGTAATTAATCAAAGGTAATCAATCTGATTTTAAGACCTTTTTCAATTGCATTTTTTCTCAATGATAAAGTTTCCTCAAAACCAAGCCCAGTGTATTCCGAATGTTCTAAAAAAAGATATGGAGAAGCAAGGCTTTTTTCGTCATGTTCATAAATTAATTGAGAAGGGTTATTATTTATCTTCCTAAATTCCTGATTATTAATAATTTGAAAATAGGAATCCAGGATCAGGAACTTTCCTCCATTTGTTTTAAAATCTTCCAATTCGGCTTCACTTAAGGCTACTTTCAATTCGGTATTTTCTGAAAGAAAAGGGGATATGCCTAAACCAGCTGTGCTGATTACTTGGTTAATTTTCTTGTCTTTTATAATTGTCGCTAATGCTGGATAGGCTGTTTCCGAGTATTTCCATACATTTTCATAAATGAGGAAGATATTAATGGATATTCCCAAAAATATTAAACAGGTTTTAATCCATTTTTTTATTGGCACAGCCATTATTCCTAAAAATCCCAGGGTGTAGATTAAAGGGAAAATGAATAGCAAGGCTCTTGGTGCTTTCTGTAATAAGGACATTCCTAAAAAGAAAGCCATAACTATAAAAAGGGAAAGTCTTAAAATTGGAGTTGCCCAGAGTTTTTGTTTATGTACAAATATAAAAGCTGCTATTCCGAGCCAGGAGAGTGGATTTTCGAAATACAAAAAGTATTTCACATAGTAAAGAAGGTCAAGATTAAACTTGGAAACCTCTTCATTTGGATTCATGTCTTTAATAAATGCCTGTACAAAAAAATGTTTCCCATAATTATCCCAACCAATTTCCAAAAACGATCCAAGGAGAGTAAAAAATACTACAGGAATTAGAAAAATTATCAAGGTAGAACTGAACATTTTTAGTGTCCATTTCCTTTTGGCGAAGAGTATTTCGTAACCAGCAAAAACTAATATTACCAATATGAATTTATAATTTACCCCAAGCCCAATGGA
The DNA here is from genome assembly GCA_019634305.1 of Flammeovirgaceae bacterium. Taxonomy (GTDB): domain Bacteria; phylum Bacteroidota; class Bacteroidia; order Cytophagales; family Flammeovirgaceae; genus Flexithrix. The sequence continues at coordinate 45,986 of JAHQVQ010000298.1, forward strand.
TAAATTGGAAAGGAAAATAATGAGGTGTTGTTTTTTCTCTTTTTGGACCAGGCTTTTGTGATAACTAATAAAAGCCAATATAAAAAGTAACTGGCTCAAAGCTTCCATAGCCAAATACCTTGAGGAAACTATCTGATAAACCGAACTCCCAACAAAAGCAATCAGCACAATAAACCTTTCATTGTTGAGACGAAAATATTTTCCAATATGATGAACTAATAACCAGACCGATAACAAATTCAATAGTGCAGTGAAATATTCAAGAAAGAGGAAATTTTTGAATACGGAATAGACAGGAAGGTAAATCAAATAAAAACCAGGACTGGCATGATGGAAAAGGTTGGAGAAATTTCCTGTGCTTAACTCCTTAAGAATTATCAGGTTTTTGGCAGAATCGTAATCAAAAAGCCCGGTATCCCAAAGTTTATTTATTCTGAGGAAGAATAAACCCAGCATTAAAACAACTAAAATGATGTTGGTGAAATAAGGATTATTGGATGCTAGGAGTTTTTTCAAAATGTTAGTTAGAGAGATTATTATTTATCGAAAATAAAAGCGCAGGTGCTTAATTCTAACCAAGAAAATGTGAAATTCCTATTTGTGAAAACAAAAAAAGTCTCTGACAATTAAGCCAAAGACTTTTCTAAAACAAAAGGAAAGCTTGTTAACTTACCTATTTCCCTGAGTATTTGATCCTTTTTCTTTGTACAATTCAAATTTCGAAGGAAGTTCTTTCTTTGGCCAGGAATTATTAGTAACATCTGTATCAGCTGTTTCCTCAAAAGGATCCAGTTCAATATTTGCTACCTCTTTTTCTGTTGGGAATACTTTGGTGATTTTCTCAGCATTTTTCCTCCAGATTTCTGCAGGAATTCTTTTTACTTCTTTTGAGCCATCTTTATAAGTGAATTCCAGGATAACTGGCATCACTAACCCACCAACATTTTCAAGCGTTAATTCATAGAAATAAGGCGTTTTCTCTACTCTGGCTTTTTGAGATTCAGAAATACCACCAGTATAAAATGTACTGAATTCATCGTCAGGTGTGATAGCTGCTGGAGCTTCGGTCTCTTCCGAAGGGGCTTCTTCTTCACTCATTTTGAACATTCTGATTTGAGAAAGGGAAACATCTACATGATCTACTGAATAAAACCATCCCCTCCAAAACCAATCTAAATCTGTTCCAGAAGCATCTTCCATGGACCTGAAAAAGTCGGTAGGAGTAGGGTGTTTGAATTTCCACCTTTCCGAATATTCTTTAAAAGCTTTATCGAATAATTCAGGACCCATTACTGTTTCTCTAAGAATGTTTAGGGCTGTGGCAGGTTTTGCATAGGCATTAGAACCAAAGTTTTGGATTTGCTCAGAGTTGGTCATTATAGGACTGAGTAATTGTTTTTCCATACTCATATAAGGAACAATTTTTTTAGCAGGACCTCTTCTGTAAGGATAATCAGCTTCTTTTGGATTTAAAGCTGCCCAGTCTTTTTGTGCTAGATATTGCGTGAAAGTATTCAGTCCTTCATCCATCCATGTCCATTGTCTTTCATCAGAGTTGATGATCATTGGGAAGTAATTATGTCCTACTTCATGGATAATTACCCCAATCATGGCATATTTTGTTCTATCGTCATAAGTGCCATCCTCATCTGGCCTTCCTCCATTGAAACAAATCATCGGGTATTCCATTCCTATTCTATCTGTATGCACTGAAATAGCCTTGTGATAAGGATAATCAATTGTATATTTAGAATAGCTAATTAGGGTTTGAGCTACTACTCTGGTAGAATATTCTTCCCAAAGTGGATTACCTTCTTTAGGGTAATAAGACATCGCCATAATGGTTTTCCCTCCTACTTCTACACCCATTGCATCCCAAATTAATTTTCTGGAAGTAGCGAAAGCAAAATCCCTTACATCTTCAGCATGGAAAACCCATGTTGCTTTTTCTTTTGATTTTGATTTCTCTTTTTTCTTTACCTCTTTTTCAGACACAATAATTACAGGCTCAGTGGCAGTTTTGGCCTTTTCAAATAATGCTATTTGATCCGCAGTTAAAACTTTCTCAGGATTTTCTAATTTCCCGGTAGCTGCCATAATGTGATCAGCAGGAACGGTGATTTCTACTTCATAATCACCGAATGGAAGAGTAAATTCTCCTGATCCTAAAAACTGCTTATTTTGCCATCCTCCATAGTCACTGTATACACACATTCTTGGAAAAAACTGTGCGATTGTATACAAGTAATTGTCATCTTCGGGAAAGTATTCATAACCCGATCTTCCTCCAACTTTTTTTCTATCATTAACATTATACGACCAGCTTACCTTGAAAGAGTAGCTTCCTCCTGGTTTCAATTCAGAAGGCATATCTACTGACATCATGGTTTGATTGATTACATAGGGTAATGCTTTGCCATCTTCTGTAGTTACTGATTCTATTTTAAAACCTCCTTCAAATTCAGGCTCTAAAATACTATTTAAGGATGCTCCTCTCCTGCTAAAGGTGGAAGACATTTCATGGGTAATAGCATTGGTTTTTGTACTGTAGGTATGAGATTCCTTTGCTCTCATATTCTGATCCAATTGCAACCAAAGGTATTTTAAAACATCAGGAGAATTGTTGATGTAGGTAATTGTTTCTGAACCTGTAATCACCTGATTTTCATCGTTCAGGTCAATTTTCATTTTGTAATTGGCTTCGTTTTGCCAATAGGCATTTCCAGGAGCTCCGGAAGCTGCTCGGTATTCATTCGGATCAGCTAATTCAAAATCCAGTTGCTCGAACTTATCTGTATGTTTTCCCCCTTGAGAAAATACAGGAATAACCGGTATTAGTAATACCAGTAAAATTGGTACGATTTTCTTCATCATTATTAATTTTTGTTTGTTATAAATTGTAGTTGGTAAAATCCTTTAGTTTTTATGATATCAAACCATTAAGTTTTAGCAAAAAAGTCTTCTGAATAATTATGAAAGGTAAAAAAAAATTAAACCTAAAGTAAAATTAAAGTTGGGTAATGAGAGCTTGTTTAAGTTTTGTTTTTCTTAGCGAAAATGATCAGTTTGAGGTTCTCAGGGAGTAAAAAAATTTGTAATAGCAGCGCTATTTAGAATTTTTTTTAGGAACTGAGGTTCTTGAAATGATCATTTACAGCCGAAAGGATAAAATTTAAACATGCTCTAATTGACTGGCAATTTAATCAATTATAGACTAAAATCTATGTTCCAAAAAGCAAAAACCCCTGATAGAAATAATTACCTGGGGTTTTACTTGAAAAAAGTCCTTTATGTAATAAAATTAGTTACTGTTCACCTACAAATTTAAAATTGTCTCTAACTCGAGGATAAGGGCGATTTAATAAAAGTTCAAGAATATCAACCTGCTTTATTTGTATTTAATCCAATATTTTTTCATTTTACCTAAACAGTAACTAAAATAACCTTTAATCGTTTCCTTCTGAAGTTCCTTTTTCTTTGTATAACTCAAACTTTGAAGGTAATTCCTTACTTGGCCAGCCATTATTGGTCACATCGGTATCTGCAGTTTCTTCAAATGGATCAAGCTTGATACTAGCAACTTCTTTGTCAGAAGGGAATACTTTCACAACTTTCTCAGCATTTTTTCTCCAAATCTCTGCAGGAATCCTTTTAATTTCTTTAGAACCGTCTTTGTAAGTAAATTCTAAAATTACAGGCATAACTAAGCCACCTACATTTTCAAGGGTCAATTCATAGAAATATGGTTTTTCCGCTACCCTGTTTTTTTGATCATCTGAAATTCCTGAAACATAAAACTTATTAAACTCATCATCAGGAGTGACTGCAGCTGGCGCTTCAGGAGCATCTTTTGGAGCTTCATCAGTTCTCATTTGGAACTTTCTGATTTGAGATAAAGAAATATCTACATGGTCTACACCATAAAACCATCCTCTCCAAAACCAATCTAAATCCACACCTGAGGCATCCTCCATAGTTCTGAAAAAGTCAGAAGGAGTAGGATGTTTAAACATCCATCTTTGGCTATATTCTTTAAAAGCTTTGTCGAATAATTCCTTACCCATTACAGTTTCTCTCAAAATATTAAGCGCAGTTGCAGGCTTTGCATATGCATTATAACCAAGACTTTGTACTTGTTCGGAGTTGGTCATAATCGGGCTGATTAATTCCTTGTCCATGGACATGTAAGGCACAATGTTTTTAGGAGGTCCTCCTCTAAATGGATAATCTTTTTCTTTAGGGTTATTGGCTGCCCATTCTACCTCTGTTAAGTATTGAAGGAAACTATCAAGTCCTTCGTCCATCCATGTCCACTGTCTTTCATCCGAGTTCACAATCATTGGAAAAAAGTTATGACCAACTTCATGAATCACCACCATGATCATTTTGTATTTTTCACTATCTGGAACAGTCCCATCTTTATCTGGTCTTCCAAAATTGAAACAAATCATAGGATATTCCATCCCAATTTGTGCAGCATGAACAGAAATCGCTTTGTGATATGGATAGTCAAAAGTGTATTTTGAGTAAGTTTCTAAAGTATGTGCTACAACTCTGGTAGAATATTCTTCCCAAAGTGGATTTCCCTCTTTCGGATAGTAAGACATAGCCATTACTGTTCTGCCATTAAGGTCAACACCCATAGCATCCCAGATGAATTTTCGAGAGCTTGCAAAAGCAAAGTCCCTTACACTATCTGCTTTAAATACCCAGGTTTTAGTATCTGTAGCCCTGGTTTTTTCTGCTTTTTCGGCTTCACTTTGGGTAACAATAATTACCGGCTCGTCTGCTTTTTCAGCCTTTTTAAATCTTTTGATTTGTTCTTTAGTAAGAACATCATCCTGATTAGATAATTTACCTGTAGCCGCTACTACATGATCCGAAGGAACTGTGATAGAAACATCGAAAGAACCAAATGGAAGTGTAAACTCACCTGATCCTAAAAATTGTTTGTTTTGCCATCCAGCATAATCGCTATACACACACATTCTTGGATAGAATTGAGCAATAGTATAAAGGTAATTGTCATCTTCCTCAAAATATTCATAACCAGATCGACCACCAATAGCCATCCTGTCATTAATATTATAAGACCAATCTACTTTAAAAGAAAAAGATTCTCCTGGGTTCAATGCCTTAGGCATATCTACCGACATCATGGTTTGATTGATAGTAAATGGAAGTGCTTTTCCATTTTCATCTGTTACCTTTCCTATTTTAAACCCACCATCAAACTCAGGGTCAAGCATTTTATTTAAAAAATAAGAATGGGTTTCGTGTTTTATAGAACTGGTAGCAGTACTATAGGTATGCGATTCTTTACTTCGCATATTTTGGTCAAGCTGTAGCCATAGATAATTTAAAACATCGGGAGAGTTATTGGTATAGGTAATAGTTTCAGAGCCCTTTAAGGATTGATCGGCATCATTCAACTCAATAGAGATTTTATAATCTGCCTGATTTTGCCAGTATTTATGACCTGGAGCCCCTGAAGCAGCTCTGTATTCATTAGGATCAGCTAATTCGTAATCCAACTGTTCGAACTTGTCCGTATGCTTTCCTCCCTGGGCAAATAATCCATTTGAGAAAAGAATGATTACGGAAAGTGGTAAAAACCAAATTTTCCTCATAATTGTTTGTTGTTGTAAACTAAAATAATTGTTTGTGATATAATTGCAATATTGGACAAAAAATAGGAAAGGGGAAATACAATTAGTTATTATTGGTTTGAAAATGTTTTAAATGGACTAATTTTGAGTTTTATAGCGAACCGTTATGGGATTTTAGGGAGAAACTATTGTAAGTATTTTAATTTTTGGTGGCAAATGATTTTCTTCTTCCCAAGACATTTTCTTTTGAGTATAATTTAGCATCCAGTCTTCAGTTTGATTGGAAAATTAACCTATTAAATATTGAGAGTTTTAGTCATTGGGGGAGGGGCAGCCGGATTTTTTGCTGCCATTAATTGTGCTTCTAAATACCCGAATTTTCAGGTTGATCTTTTTGAAAAGTCTCGAAACTTGCTTTCAAAAGTAAAAGTTTCAGGAGGAGGAAGATGTAATTTAACCCATTCCTGTTTTGAAATATCCCGCCTTGTAAAGCATTATCCCAGAGGAGCCAAGCAATTGAAAAAAGCTTTTAATTCCTTTATGACTACTGATACAATTGAGTGGTTCGAAAACCGGGGAGTAAAAACCAAAACCGAAGCGGATGGCAGAATGTTTCCAACCAGCGATAATTCCCAAACCATAATCAATTGCCTCGTTGGGCAGGCAAGGAAATATAATGTGAATATTTTCACAAGTTGTGCAGTCAATCAGATTAACCCCACTTTTGGAAATAGAAATGGATTTAAAGTATCTACTAAAGAAAGAAAGGATATTTTTTATGATAAAATAATAATTGCCACTGGAGGCAGTCCAAAGCTTTCAGGTTTTAATTGGTTAAAGGAGTTGGACCATGAAATTATAGACCCTGTTCCCTCTTTATTTACATTTAATATGCCCAAAAATCCCATTACCAAATTGATGGGATTATCGGTGAATGATGCCAGAGTGAAAATTATGAGCTCCAAATTCAGTCAGGAAGGGCCGCTGTTAATTACCCACTGGGGAATGAGTGGGCCGGCTGTACTAAAACTTTCTGCCTGGGGGGCAAGGCTTTTACAAGAAAAGCAATATCAGTTTTCAATTCAGGTATCCTGGGTTCCTGATCAAAATGATGAGCAATTACAGAAAGTTTTTGCTGATTTAAAATTGCAATCTCCCAAAAAACGAATAGGAAATAGCAACATACTGAAACTTCCTTCCCGCCTTTGGGATTTTATGTTAGAAAAAGCCCAGATTCCGGTTCAAAAAATTTGTGGAGAGCTTTCAAAAAAGGATATCAACCGCCTTATAAATTTACTCACCAATGATGTATATGAAGTAAATGGGAAAACCACATTCAAAGAAGAGTTTGTAACCTGTGGGGGTGTGAGTCTGGGAGAGGTAGATTTTAAAACTATGGAAAGTCGCAAATGCCCCGGAATTCATTTTGCCGGAGAAGTGCTTGACATAGATGGTGTAACCGGAGGGTTTAACTTTCAAGCTGCTTGGACCACAGGTTTTATTGCCGGTACTTCAATTGCCTGAAATTTTAATAATTATCCCTAAATACTTACCTTGTTTGCTATAATGTGATCAATACTTATTGAGATTTGGATGTAATACCAAATAATGCAGCCTATAAAGTGAATGAAAACAGATCTTTTGATAAATTCTCCGTGGGATTCCTCTTTTACCGATTTTCCACAATAAAACTATTTCAAGATTTCATTTTATCAAATAAAGTTAAACTGGTATTTTATTTTTTTAAATAAGTTGATAATGGTGCTGTTAATTTGATAATAGTATAAATACTTACATAATCAGGATGTAATAATGATATTATATCTAAAATCTGTATTGCTTTTGGTGGTTTATTCTGAAGAGTCACTTTAATAACAAACAATACATGATTTTTTCAAAGTGTAAAATCCTTTTGGTTTTACAATTATCTTTAGTGTTTAATTGTTTTGCCCAATTATCCGATGATTTTAATAGAGATTCACTTGAATCTGGATTGGTTATCTGGAATCAGGGACTTTCATCTGGCATGACAGGAGAATTTTTGATTGAAAGTAATGAATTAAGGGCTGTTTTTGATAATGGTAGCGGAACAAGAGCTGCCTATATCTCTACAGAAATTCACCCTGATTTACAAGCCTATACTTTAAAATGGAATGGCAAAATCAAATTAGATTTCTCGAATCTCTCTTCTTCATTGGTCTCTAAAAATCTAGGTACTTATTATCTAATGAGTGATAAACTAAACTTATTAGATAATCCTTACGGTTTTTTCCTGGAATTCAAACTTGTACCTGCTGAAGATTCATTGACCTGTGAACTGATGTTTGAATCGAGTGAAGGTAAAACTGAATTACAGTTCGAAAATCAGGAAATTAAATTTAAAGCTCAGGAATATTTGAGTTTTGAAGTTACCAGGAATCCTGATGGAGATTGGAAAGTTTGGATAAATGATCATTATTTAGGCCGGACAAATTTTCCGTTGCTTGAAATAGTAAATGCTGCAGGATTACAAATTCAATATTCTTCTGGCTCAAGAGAGAATAAGTTTTTCATGGATGATTTTTCCTTAGATTATAATCCCTTTTTTGACAGTCTTTCTGTAAGTAGTCCAAATGAACTAGAATTGTTTTGCAAATCTGCTATAGATTCCCCATCAGTCTTTATATTAGAAAATTATTTCCTGAACGATTCTATAAATCCAGAAATGGTTTCATTTGATAATGAAGTTCCTGAAAAAATCAAACTGCATTTTTCATCAGAATTTATTCCTGACTATTTAAACACACTTTCTATTAAGGAAATAAAGGATGAAAACGGATATGAAATTTCCGAGGAAAGACCTCAAAATTTAATTTTCACCTATTCCCAGCCAGATTTATCCCCACCTGAAATCTTTGAAATTTCCGGGATCGAAAAGAACCGAATTATTATCAATTTTAATGAGGCTGTTGTAGTAGATACTTCCAGGCTTCAGGATATTTTTAAAATCCTTGAAACAGAAAATCAAATCATTCAATTTCAAGTGGATAGCCTAGATTCAAAAAAGCTAAAACTATCCTTTCAGTATGAATTTAAAGTCGGGAACTCCTATACTTTAAAGGTAAGTCAGTTAGCTGATGCGGAGGGAAATATACAAACAGGTCAGGATGCTAATTTTGTGTTTAGTGATAATTTTCCTCCCGGATTAGAGAAAATTGAGGTGCTATCTGGAAAGTCATTGAAGTTAATATTTTCAGAACCTTTGGATGAACTACAGGC
>JAHQVQ010000299.1 GCA_019634305.1 Flammeovirgaceae bacterium
CCTTGTAATTAAATCCATGGGGGGCTTGGTTTATATGTTTCGTTAAAACAAAACTAAGTCCCCTTTTTTTATCTTCCTTTTTTTCTCATGTAGAGTAGATATTCCTATTTTATCAGTATAGAAATATTCCATTTGATCTTTAAATAAAAAATTTCTTCCATTGATAAAAATTGAAAACTGATTGGAAGGAATTTCCACTTTGAAAGCTACATCCCTTTCTACCAGGAAATCCCTGATTTGTGGATAATTAGAATTTTTTAATTCTTCCCCTAGATTATCAGAGGTTGCTCCTGCTATTCCATATTCGATTGACCAGAAGCAATCCAGATATCTCCAAGAAGGACGTTCTTTATTAAAATTTCCGAGTCTTTAGATTTAATTTTTAATTTATACGGTTCCAACAGTTTGCTTTGGAAATCTAACCTTCCATCTTTATCAGCAGTTACTTTTTGGGTAGAACTTAGAAGTTTTACTTCTACTTCTACTTTCTTTTCTAGTTTTTCCTCATCCCCAGATAAGAAATTTAATAAATCAATTTCAAATGTATTTTACAATACTAGAATAGGTAAATTGATTTTTACCCATACTCAATTCTAAATTTATGATTATCAATTAAAATTCTTGGTATGAAGTAAGAATAAAGAAATGAGTATTTGTATCTAAAGGGAAAAATTAAACCTGATTTTATCCTTCAGGCAACCACTGCGTAGGTTTATCGCATTTTAAATAATGAGGAAAGCCCTCACTACTACCCAATATCATTAAAGTTATTATGATTATGAAAACTGTCTCTACTTTTATTTTTTGCCTTCTTTTTCTTTCTGGCGCTTTTGCTCAGGTTGGACCAACATTCATCTGGTTAAAGGAAAACCCAGGATTAGCAAAAGAAAAATACCAGTTCTATAAGGCTGCTATGGTAATGGGTGATTATAAAGCAGCCGTGGATCCACTGAATTGGTTGTTAGAAAATAATCCTAAGTTAAATAAGGCAATTTATATTGAAGGAGTGACCATTTACACGCAACTAGAAAAAAAGGAAACTGATAAATTATTAAAGCAACAATATCAGGATAAGATACTGGAGCTCTATGAAACAAGAATTAAATATTACGGTGAAGAGGCTGATGTATCAAGACGCATGGGAAGGGTGGCCTATAATTTTTGGCTGAAGCGGGATGATTCTGAAAAATGGAATAAAATTTATAATCTCTATGGTAGAATTTTAGAATTGAATGGAGAAAAAACGCCAAGGTATCAATTGAAAATTTTAATGCAGGCTACAGTAAATAACTTTAAAAAAGGAACAATTGCTCAGTTTGAAGTTTTCCAAAAATATGACCAAATTTCAGCCGTAATTGAAAAAAACTTATCAAAAAATTCAGGAGCCATCAGGGAAAAATGGGAAGATCTGGAAAAGGAAATTACCAGTTTGTTACTTCATGTGGTTGATGATAAATGCAAGTTTGTAAATGAACATTGGAAGGAAATAATTGAAGAGCAACCGGAAAGATTAAATATTTCCAAAATGGCGGTATTACTTTTAAATAAAGGAAATTGTGAGGACAATGCCATATATTTAAAAGCATTAGAAAACCTTTTTACTGTAGAGTTAAAACTCAAATGGGCTGAGCTGATTTCAATTGAATATCTGAAAGGGCACAACTATCAAAAAGCTCTGGAATGGAAAAATAAAGGTTTGATGTTGGAAGAAGTAAGTGTTACAGAAAAAGTGAAATTGCTTTTTGATCAGTGTAAAATTTTTTATCAGAAAGAGGATAAATATCAGGCAAGGGAAAAAGCTATGGAGGCTTTAAAAATTGGTGAATCTGAACAATCAGAATTAAAGAATAGTATTTACAGTTTTATTGGTGATTTATATTTAGGAAGTGGAGACGAATGTTTTGATAAATCCAGTAAAGTACAATCCAGATTATGTTACCTGAAAGCTTTCGAAATGTATCAAAAAGCAGGTAATAATAGTAAAATGAGAGAAGCCTCTTTACAATTTCCCCATATCAACGATATTTTTTCTGAGGGGAAGAAAGAAGGAGATGTTATGAAAATTAATTGTTGGATTGGAGGAACAGTTGAGCTGAAAAGAAGACCATAACACTTAAAAAATAAGCAAAAAGAAAACCCGGAACTCAGTTCCGGGCTTCTTTCATTTATTGCCAAAATTTGGTTATTTAACCAATACTCCTATCAATGAAATTAAGGTATAAACTTACTTAAAACTCATAAAAAGTACTGGCTCTTAGTTGGCTGTTAAAATAGGTGAATAAATGTTTTAGATTATATTTCTAAATTGTGATTAGTTCTCCAAAATGGTGAAATCAACCCTTCTGTTTTGTTGTTTCCCTTCTTCAGTATTATTATCGGATAAAGGTTTTGTTTCTCCATAGCCTTTATTTACGATCCTGTCAGAGACTATATTTTGTGATTTTAAGTAAGATGTAACTGCTTCAGATCTTTCTTCAGAAAGTTTTAAATTGCTTTCTTCTGACCCAACATTATCCGTATGACCGGAGATCTCAATTTTCATTTTTGGGTTCTCCTCCAAAAGTTTTACTACCTTTTTTAATTCACTAAATGAGGCTTCCTTTAAGGCAGAATTTCCAGTTTCAAAGAAAATATTATTAAGTCTTACTGTAGTTCCAATTTCCAATGGAAGTAATTTTAAATCTCTTCTTATCTCTTGATAATCAGCTGTTTTTGATAAATCCAGATGATCTGAAATAGCTATAAAATTTGATGCTTTGGCATTAAATCCATAGTCTTTTCCATATGGCAACACAATTTTGTATTCTCCAGTTTTTGGATCAGTTTGGGCAATTCCAGCTTCTTTGCCATCAGGAAATGTTTCAAAGTGAATAGAAGCTTCAAGGCTTTCACCAGTTTTACCATTAAGTACTTTTCCATATACAATTACTACTGGATCAGGCTTTTGCTCTTCTTTTATTTTTACTTTAAATATATCATAGTCATTTGCACGGTTTTGTGTGGAGGCTATAAAAGCGTATTCACCTGAAGCAGAAAGGCTATAATACATTTCATTTCCTTCTGTATTTACGGGTTGACCTACATTTTGTGGCTCCGTCCAGTTTGTCCAGTCATCACCTTTCTTTTTAGAAACGTAAATATCGTAGCCTCCTTTACCTCCTTTCCTATCGCTGGTAAAATATAATGTTCTATTATCTGAAGCCAGAAATGGAGAAAACTCAATTGAAAAAGTATTAATATCTACACCAAGGGATTGTGGCTTAGACCATGTTCCATTTTCTTCTAAAAAACTGACATAAAGATCATTGGATAGTTTTTCTTCTCTAAAACTTAAAATTAATATTTTACCATTGTTCGATAAGCAGGATGAGTACATCACTCCATGGTTCATTTCATCGTAATGTGCAATCTCCATCTTTTTTGGAGCATTCCAACCATCTTTCGTTTTTTTGATTAAAGAATAACCTTTCGGGAAAACTTCACCATTTTCTACAATTCCCCTTACCATTAAGGTATTTCCATCAGGAGTAACACTCATTACTTGGTTATAAGCAATTTGGTTAAATGGAAATGGAAGTCTTTTTTTACTTGACCAGTTCCCATCTTTATCCTCAAGGCTTGAAACCCAAATATCAGCTTTACCTTTGTTTTCTCCATGGCCATATATCATGTAATAAAGCGATTTCCCATCTGGTGAAACAATAGGTGCTAATTCCCTTAATTCTGAATTTACTTTTTCCCCAATATTATCCAGAATGATATGTTCCTGCCCTATTAGGCCTGATATATTTCCTAAAAAGAAAAGGCAAAAGAGGTAAACCTTATTTTTCATTTTTTTTGTTTTTTAGTTTAGGTCATGCTCAAGACGATGGATATTTAATAATTTGTATTTAAGTAGGCTGAATTTTAAAAATCTTTAAAATAGTTGTGACTTGTTTAGTTTAAACTGACCCAAATAGGTTATTTTGGTTTTTCTATTGGCTTTTTGGTTAGCTATAGTTGCCTTTTTTAAGACATATATGGGTAATATTCCAGTGTAGTAGTCAGGTAGTAAAATGCAGTAATCATTTTTAGATATCCTTAGAAGAGGTTTAATCTTAAATGGATGTTAATAGACTATTAACTCAAGAATAGAAAAATTACTATAATCAACATTTAAAATTATATTAAGGATAGATGTAGTAAATTAATGAATTATCGAAGGGGAACTGGTATAGATTAATGTTTTAACAGCCTATGCTCAAATTTTTTTACTGCAAAAATGATAAATATCAATATAAAAAATGGGTGAAAATAATTATTGAGTTCTGAAAAGGTTTTATCCACTGAATTCCTGAGTTTTTCAGAAAAGTAATATAGCACGAAAAAATAAACCAATCTTGTTATAAAATTACCTTCCCTGATAGTTTATTTAAAACCAAAATAATCTATTTTCCATTTCTTCCATTGTAGTTATAAAACTTAATATATAGATTTACTTCTAAAAGTATTATTAAACTAATTTATTAACAATCAATACAATACATAGATTTCCTTTGGGTTGAATACCTTTTTTAAAATTTAGACTTCATTTTTTCTCCTCAGAAAGTACGATTTTAGGTATTCAATGATTTGATTCTCAGATAGTCTTTCTCATTTAGTTACCAAAAATGTCTTTCAAAAAATGATGTGAAGGAGTAAATCCCAAAAGGAATCTAAATTATTAAACTAGACTTAAAAAATGGCAATAAGATCAGGTTTTTCAAGTAGATTAGGATTTGTAGCAGCTGCGGCCGGATCGGCAGTAGGACTGGGAAATATTTGGAAATTTCCCTTTGAAGTTGGGGCAGGAGGGGGAGGAGTCTTCCTAATAATGTATTTAGCATTTTGCTTTTTATTATGTTTTCCGGTGATGGTAGCGGAAATAGCTATAGGAAGAAAAACTCAACGAAATCCGGTGGGAGCATTTAAAGTTTTGGGATTTCCTAAATGGAGTATTATAGGGAAACTTGGGCTTGTAAGTGGGGTTTTAATTTTATCATTCTATAATGTTGTGGCTGGCTGGGCTTTTGGGTACTTCCTCGAAATGATTATGGGTAATTTCACCATTGGAGAACATTTTGGAGAATATATTAAAGATGTTGTAAAAGTAGGAGCATACGGGTTGATATTTATGGGAACCACTGCATATATTGTTTCCAAAGGTATTTCCGGAGGAATTGAAAAAGCGGCAAAACTGTTAATGCCTACTTTAGTTATTATAATGTTAAGTCTGGTAGCCTATTCACTCACTTTGGATAATGCCTGGGAGGGAATTAAATTCTACCTGGTTCCCGATATTTCTGAAGTAAGACTGGAAGTAGTTTATAAGGCATTAGGTCAGGCATTCTTTTCCTTATCATTAGGGATGGGGGCACTTATCACTTATGGAAGCTATGTCGGTAAAAATGAAAATATTATTACTTCAGCCGTGCTTATTACTTTTGCAGATGTAGGAATAGCCTTTATTGCTGGTTTAATGATGTTCCCCTTAGTCTTTTCTCAGGGACTTCCACCCAATGGAGGACCTGGCCTAATTTTCGTAACGCTTCCAGGTGTATTTGGATCTCTTGGAGGTGGATTAGGCATTTTTATCGGATCTCTTTTCTTCTTATTACTTTCATTTGCTGCACTTACTTCCACAGTATCATTATTAGAAGTTCCAGTTTCCTATGTAGTGGATGAATTAGATATTAGAAGGACTAAAGCGGTGTGGTTAGTTGCTCTAATAATTTTTGTTGTAGGTCTTCCCTCATTAATTGGAAATGGATATTCTGCAATGTTTACCAATTTTATTACCTATTTAGGAGATGAAAAAACTACTAATTTCATGGATTTTGTAGGGCATGTAGCCAACGATACTTTTCTTCCATTAGGTGGATTTTTGATTTCTATGTTTGCTGCCTATATATGGAAAAAACCAAAGTTTTATGGAGAAATTTCTAAAGGATATCCAGGATTCGAAAATTCTATCTGGAGTAAATATTTAGGTTTTGGTGTGAGGTATTTATGCCCAACTATTTTAGGTTTATTATTTATTCTAACTGTTTTGGATCGTTTCTTCGGAATAACAGTAATAGCTTAAACACTGATAAAATTCGATATAAAAAAGGCGTGGTTTAATTTTAGAACCACGCCTTTTTTATGCCTTAAAATATGTTAAAGAG
>JAHQVQ010000300.1 GCA_019634305.1 Flammeovirgaceae bacterium
CAGGAGAAAAGAAGGGAACAAAAAAAATAGATGTTAAACCGGGGACACTACCAAGTTTTGCCTCCTGAGGGGGCAAAAGTAATTTTACCCCCTTCTAGGGGTTATCTCAAATCCCCATCCTCAGGGTGGGGATCTTTTAAATGTAGTGGCAAAATTATAATTTAAATAAATTTTATCTTGTATTTCATATTTTTCACCTCTAATAGCTCCTATAAATCTGAATTTTTTATTTAATTGATAATCTGCTTTTATTCCAGCACCAATACTTCCTATACTTTGTTTTCCCTGAATAAATTGGAAGTGGTTCGCCCCTTCTTCAAGATGCTGACTATCATCATAAATAACCTTTCTATAGGCCAAAATTGGAGATAATCTCAAATTTTTTACTCCTTCATAATTATATTCCGTATAAGCATCAGTTATATCAAAATCATAATAAGCAGTTGATGCTCTAGCCTTTACTGTTCCGGAATATTTAGAGACTTGGGTTTTAATACCATATGTATTAGCCTCAAAGTCAATATAATTTGAGCTTGAATACCTATACTGAAGAATAGTTGTTCCGTTCTCTTCAAAAACCCTATGTCCCTCACTGTTCTGTAAACCCGCTCTTAAATCAAAACTTACTCTAGCTGAAGGACTGTAATTTATGAATGTGTTTATCCCAAATTGGTTTGTAGCCGTTTTTTCATTAGGAAGTATATAAGCAAGCTCTGAAGTGCTCAAGTTTAATCCTTGGTAATCTACATAAGCTACAGAATCTACTGAAAAATATTGGTCATCTGTTCGCCCTCTGTTTTGAAAATTGGTGGAAAATATTGCTGAAAACTTTTCATTAGCTCTATATCCCACAGAAGTATTGGCAATTATGGAATTAAAACTTCCGTATTGAAAATTGGCATTAACATCTACATTTTCATTATCTTTTTTCTTAGTGATCAGATGGATAACTCCAGAAGCAGCATTAGGTCCATATAAGGAAGCCACAGCTCCCCTTACAACTTCAATTCGCTCTAAATCATTGATATCAATTGGAAGCATTTCCCAAAATGTACCTCCATTAAGGTAATTATATACCGGTCTGTTATCAATCATAACGAGCGTATTTTTACTGATCATTCTCGTCATATTTCCATATGGTAAAATATTATCCATTCCTCTAAGGTATACATCAAAATTACCATTTGAGACCTCTCTTACAATTACCCCAGGAACTAATCTTAATGCCTCAGGGATAGAGGTGGCTCCACTTTTAATTATTTCTTCCTTAGTTAATACAGTTGCAGAAGATGGAACATCAAATATACTTTCAGCCTTTTTTGAGGCACTTACTATTTCCTGATCGCCCTCATCTTGTACATCAAGTTTCATCACTTCCTTTAAAGGAAGCTTGAGCATTTCATCAGATTTTAACGAATTTAACTGAGCCTGAACAAAAGAGGAATAAAACAAACAGAAACAAAATCCTATTAGGATTTTAAGGTAATCGATATAGTTTTCCTTCATATCTAGTAAAGATTGAGTTATTTGTATTATTTTTAAACATAATCCCTTTTAAACAATTGCTAGACATACTAATTTTATTCTTGGGTAGGTTGCGGGGATCCATAAAAAGGAATTAAATATAAAAATAAACCAATGAAAAATAGAACTATTCTAATAAACCTCTATTTAAAACAGCTAAGTAATTAGGGCTTCCTCAAATAGTAAAAAGTTGTTTTGATACCTAAACTGCAGAATTTAATTTGCTTTCGTACTCATTTTAAGGTGCATTTAATCAATTTTATATTGTTAGCCCTATAGCCCGAAACATGTCAGGGTTAT
Source organism: Flammeovirgaceae bacterium (assembly GCA_019634305.1). Lineage (GTDB taxonomy): Bacteria > Bacteroidota > Bacteroidia > Cytophagales > Flammeovirgaceae > Flexithrix. Next base: position 1,825 of record JAHQVQ010000300.1, read on the forward strand.
TACCATAAAATTTCCGTTAGAAATGCTAGGAGAAACCAAATATATAGGATAAAATCAGACATTTTAAACCTTAAAAAACAGATGTATTTAATTGATTATCAAATACATCTATTTGAGAAGGCCCTAATTATACTTAACTCATTGAGTTTCTTTTAAAAACCATTACAAATAAAAAAGGAAACCGAGCAACAAAACGAAACCAAATCTCCAGTTACAAACCAATAATTAATGGTTGTTGATACTAAAATTCAATTTTATAGCTTAAATTGAGAATCATAATATTTTGTTCTTCTTTTTGATATTGGTCTTTCAGAGGAAAATTCCATTTCCAACACAAACATCTTTTAAACTAAATTTTCCATCAAGATCAGTAGATCTGTTCCAAGTAATCTAACTGTTGCCCTGGGTAATGAAACTTCAGAAGTTTTCATCCCACTCCTCGGATCGTTTGAGATAATTCCTGTGATCTAGGTTCCAAACTAAAAATGAAAAGCACGAATAGAAATATAAATCTTTTGTTCATCACATTATTTTTTTTGTTTGTAATAATTGATACAAACAAACCTGTGGTCTGTTATTCGCCTTTCTCTATAGTTCTGGATGAAGGTTGAGAAATTGGACATCTCCCTAGTGATCTGGATGTTTGGAGTTTCCAGTTGTTGTCTAATGGATTTTAGATTTGAATGGTTACTTTTCCTTCTAACTCAACTGATGAGAGGTTTAATCTTAATGAATTCCTTCGTTTTTTTAAAACTAGGAAATTTTATTTTTTTTAATTATTATTATCCTTCAAAGTATATTATATACATTTCTACCTTATTCTGAAAAGGTTATCAAAATAGATTTTAATTATAATAAATAGATGTGCAGAATTAAATATACTTAATAAGTGCCACAACTATTTTATAATGAGATAAAAATACTCAATATAAAATAGTACTGGTACTTACTCATTAAAACTAACTACAATCAAGTTTTTTATTTTCAAGAATTTTTTGATAAAAAGCATGATATACTTTTTAAAATTATAAATATGAAAGTAGAAAAAAATACTACTAATTTAAATCAAAGAAATGGCTTATTTCTTCCTAAACAAGATTCTGACCATAAAACGACCTCTTATTTTAATCTAAAAAGTGAATTCGAAATATGGCAAGAATTTAAAAATGGAAGTGAAGTTGCACTTATCAATATTTATAAACACTTCTATAGGACTTTATATAATTATGCAAGTCAATTTACCTTAGATAGGAACTTGATTAATGATGTTATTCAAGATCTATTTATCGAACTAATAAATAAAAGAGAAAGATTATCGGATACTACCTCCATTAAGTTTTATCTATTTAGATCAGTAAAAAACCTTCTTGTTCGGAAATTGAAGAAGAATAGCAAGATGAATTGTATTGATAATATACAAGGTTGCTATGATTTTGCCATTAGTTTTTCCACGGAAAGGCTATTGATAAATCAACAAATTAAAGATGAGCAAAAGCAAAAACTAAATTTGGCAGTAAAAAAACTGAATAGTAGGCAAAGAGAAATTATTTATTACTACTATTTTGAGAATTTAAATTTCAAGGAGATTTCTGAAATTATGGACTTTACCAATCATAAGTCAGTACAAAATTTATTATATAGATCTATTAATAAATTAAAAGGAATCCTTTTCCTTTCGTTTACAATCTTTTTAGTAGGCACAATTAAAATTGGATAATTTTAACTAAATAGATGTGAAGAATTAAATATACTTAATAAGTGCCACAACTTTTTGATAATGAGATAAAAGTACTCAATATTAAATAGTACTGGTACTTATATCTACCAACAGGTTATGCCTCTTCTTACTTGTAAAATAAAAAAAATATTAAAAATCGATGGAAATCTAATGACTTCCGTCTTTTATTATTATATTATTAGGACAATTTTATGAAGTATAATCAATACGATATAGAAGATTTTTTAGTGGATCCAGATTTTTTACTGTGGGTAAAAGAGGATGATCCAGAAACCAATTTCTTTTTTCAAGAGTGGATTAATTCAAACCCTAAAAGTGAGAAAAATGCCTTACTTGCTAGAGAATTGCTGCTTGGTTTGAAAAATTCAAAATTGGAGCCTACTCAAGAAGAATATAAAAAAACATTAACTGGAATTTTATCTTTTCACCTTAAGCATCCTGAAGAAAAGAAACCTGACACAAAAAACAATCAATTTGATTTTAAAAGTTTTCATTTCTGGAAAGCTGCCAGTGTAATTTTAATTCTTTTAGTAAGTACTTGGTATTTTTTTAAAGTTCAAGAGAAAATATTTTCCCAAGTAGAAGAAAAATTAACTTATATAACAAGGCAAACAACTAGAGGAACTAAGCTTTCTTTGAAGCTTCCAGATGGGAGCATTGTCAAATTAAACTCTGACAGTAAGATTACATTTCCAGCAAGATTTTCTAGGAATAGAATTATTAAACTTGAGGGTGAGGCTTTTTTTGATGTTGTAAAAAATAAGAATTTTCCCTTTGTAGTAAACACAGAAAAAATAAAAGTGAAAGTGCTGGGAACCTCCTTTAATGTAAAATCATTTCCGGATGAGGAAATGGTAGAAGTGGCAGTATTATCTGGAAAAGTAATGGCTTCTACGAAAATGGGTACTAGTATAAACTTTAATGAGGTACTGTCTCCAAATGAAGTAATATCATTTCAAAAAAGCTCTGGTCAATATCAAAAAGAGTTTGTAAAGGATCTTAAAATATACTGGAAGGATAACCTCCTGGTTTTTAATAATGCCGATTTCTATGATGTAATTAAGGAAGTTGAAAGATGGTATGGTTACGATTTTATTTTCCCAAATGGTAAATTCCAGGATGTTCCAGGAAAAATAAATGGAACTTTCTATGATAAATCTTTGGATGAAATAATAAAGGGTTTAGAGTTTTCACTAAAAATAAAAGCAGAAATAAATCATCAAAATAAAAAAGTAATTATTAATAAAAAAGAAAATGTAAATTATGAATAGCAGCTAAAAAAAAACCGGAACATAATAGTCCCGGTTTAAAATATTTCAAATTGCTCTAAATGATTGGTCGTCAGGAGAGCAACAGAAATCGAAGATGAAAATTATTATTTCCACCTAATTTATAAAAATATGAAATTGAAACTACTAAGACAAATTTGGTATATGTCTAAATTAAGTTTTTTCGGATTTATTCTGCAGTTGACATTTTTTAATCTCTTGTCTGCTGAGAATACTACCGCACAGGTCAAAAGCATTGAAGACGTTTTCTTAAACATAGATGCTGAAAATGAACAATTAAAACAGGTTTTTACTCGAATAGAGGAGAATACCGGGTTCAGTTTTACTTATAGTGGAGAATTGGTAAACGATAAATTTCGAATAAATGCCAATCAAAAAAATGTTTCATTAGCTAATCTTTTAAGAACAATTTCCAAAGAAACAGGATTGGGATTTAAGCGAATAAATGAAAACATCTTTGTTACAAAAAGGAAGCTTGGTAAACCTAAGCTAATTGAAAGGATAGAGGATACTGCTCAGCAATTTTTAGTTTCTGGTGTGGTTACTTCAGAAGAAGATGGTTCTGCTTTACCAGGGGTGAGTATACTTGTAAAAGGTACCACTTCAGGCACCAATACTAATATTGATGGTGAATTTACCTTAAGTGTAAATAAGGGTGATGTTTTACAATATAGCTTTATTGGTTATAAAACCCATGAGGTTGAAATTACGACTCAGTCTGTTATTAATGTGACGCTAAAATTAGATTTAGCACAATTAGAAGAAATCGTAGTGGTAGGTTATGGTACAGTTAGAAAGGGTGATATTACAGGAGCTATTTCTTCCGTATCATCTGAAGAAATCCAAGAGCTACCTGTTACTAATGCTGGTCAGGCCCTTCAGGGTAGAGCGACTGGTGTAGTAGCTTTATCTAACGGAAACAAACCTGGAGATGGTGTAACAATTAGGATCAGGGGTCGAAGATCACTCACCGCGACAAATGAACCATTGTTTGTAGTAGATGGTATTCCTTTCCAAGGCAATATAAATGCCATCAACCCTAAGGATATCAAATCTATGGAAATATTGAAAGATGCATCTGCCACAGCTATTTATGGATCAAGAGGAGCTAATGGTGTTATTCTTGTTACCACCAATCGAGGTGGAGACTTTAAAACTACTGTGTCTTACAATGCGCATTATGGAGTTGTTTCTGTACTTGGTTTACCTGATATGATGGATGGTCCTCAGTATACCCGACTTAAAGAAGTAGGAGGACGCTCATTTACTGCTGCTGAATTAGATGCTATCGACAGAGGGGTTTCAACTGATTGGTTGGATTTGGTTGTTGATAATGGCCACCAACAAAACCACCAACTTAGTGTAATAGGAGGAAGTGCCAAAACAGGATTTGCTGTTTCAGCCAATTACTTTAATGAACAAGGTATTCTTAGTATTCAAAATTATGATCGTTATACATTCAGAGTTAATCTGGACCATCATGTTTCGAATAAGCTTAAAATTGGAACATCCACTCAGGTTTCTAATGAAATACAAAATTTACCTTCGAACCCATATGGTGGTGCTATTAACATTTCACCTTTGGCTGAGCCTTATGATACTGATGGAAATTTAATCTATCGACCGGGTGCTGATCCATTATTATGGAATCCTTTAGCAGACTTTGATCCCAACAATGTGGAAGACAACCGAAAGACTATGCGGGTATTTAGTAATATTTTCGGTGAATACGAAATTACTAAGGGTTTAAACTATCGTATGAACTTTGGTACTGATTTAAGAGAATACAGAAGGGGTCTTTTCCAGGGAACAAACTCTTCAGCACGCCAGGGAGGCGATGCTCGTGTATATAAACAACATGAGCGTGAATATGTTTATACTTTTGAAAACATATTAACCTATGAAAAAAAATTCGGTAATGATCATGATTTGAAACTTACTGGTCTTTATTCGGTACAAGAATCTAATTTTGAGGAGACTATTGTTGATGCAAATCAAATTCCATACGAACACCAGAAATACCACAATCTTGGAACTGCTGAAGCTATTCAAAATTATGATAGTAATTTAAAAGATTGGGGTATCACTTCCTATATGGCAAGAGTCAATTATGGCCTAAAAAATAAGTATTTATTAACCCTAACCAGCCGGTGGGATGGATCATCTCGATTGGCAGAAGGTAATAAATGGGGATTCTTTCCTTCTGCAGCATTGATGTGGCGTATTAAAGATGAAGGGTTCATGGCCAATCAAAGTTTGTTTAATGATCTACGATTTAGGACTAGTTATGGTATCGTTGGAAACACAGGTATAGATCCCTACCAGACTCGGGGTTCTCTAAGTCGAACTACCTATTCTTTTGGTGCTAATCCAGCATATGGATATACTCCTGGTGCTATTTCTAATCCTGACCTAAAATGGGAATCCTCTGCTACATTCAATGTTGGGCTTGATTTTGGGATTTTTGGAGATCGTTTTTCAGGTAGTTTAGAATACTATCAAACCAACACTACAGACTTGTTATTGGAAAGACAAATTCCGATAACAAGTGGGTTTAATTCAGTGTTGGAAAATATTGGAGAAACAAAAAATAAAGGTTGGGAGGTTGCTCTAACTTATCAAAGTGCCGGTTTAAATGACTTTAATTGGTCAACTACAGTAAATCTTTTTGGTAATAAAGAAGAAATTGTTGATCTATATGGCACGGGTGAAGATGATATTGGAAACCGATGGTTTATTGGCCAGCCATTAACAGTTTGGTATGACTATGAAAAGTTAGGTGTTTGGCAAACCAACGAAAGTGATGCTGCAGATGAGTTTAATCAAGAACCTGGACAGATAAAAGTTAAAGATCAAAACGGTGATGGTATAATCAACCAGGATGACCGTATGATCCTTGGATCTAATATTCCTACATTAACACTTGGATTGTCCAGTAGATTCGAGTATAAAGGAGTTGACTTTTCTTGGCTTTTACTAGGGGTAATGGGACATACTATATATAATAATTTTGAAGTGGGTACTGCTACGCTTCAAGGTCGATATAATAATTTGAATATCGATTTTTGGACTGAAGATAATCCAACTAATAAGCATCCAAAGCCTGATGGAAGCAGAGAAAGTCCTCTTTACTCTTCTTCAAGAGGATATTATAAAGGTGATTTTGTTAAAATCAGAAACCTCCAATTGGGATACACTCTCCCAGAAGCCCTGACATCTAAAATTGGAATTAGCCGATTTAGAGTTTATGTGAATGCAAATACTCCTGTAATATGGTCAAACCTGCAAGACAACTTGGACCCAGAAAATTACAATGGAAGAGTTGAAGGATATGAGCCAAGTACTAAAATGTATTCCTTAGGTGTTAATGTTGATTTTTGAAAAAAATAAAAGATAAAATGAAGATGAAATTTTTAAAACATATTTATCTTGCTGTACTGGTTTTATTTTTGAGTACAACAGGTTGCGAGACAGCACTGGAAGAAAATATAGTTTCTGGTGTTACAGCTGAATATTTGAGTACTCCAGTAGGTTTTGTAGCTGGAGTTAATGGTTCATACAAATTTTTGCGTGATTATTATGGTGATGAAGATGGATGTGAAATTTCTATCTTTGGTACTGATGAGTTTACTAATGGAGGCCACGGAGGTGCTCAAGATATTAACAAATATCGAGCTGGACTAAATGCCGAATCAGGTACATTCTGGGATCCCTGGAACAAACTTTATCAAGCAATCAACGCATGCAATGCAGTTATAGGTCGTGCACCAAAAGTTGATCTTCCAGAGGACGAAAAAGAGGGAATGGTGGCTGAAGTACGTTTTTTGAGAGCACATTATTATTTTCTTCTAGTGAGGTATTTTGGAGATATTACGCTTACTTTGGAAGAAACAACTGGGACTGAAACTGAGGCTACCCGTTCACCTGAAAATGAAGTATATGCAGCTATTATAGATGATTTAAATTTTGCTATAAGCAAACTGCCTGCTACTCAATCAGAATTCGGCCGAGCAACTAAATGGACAGCACAGCATATGCTTTCTATGGTATATCTAACAAGAGGATATACTAGTTTTGCAGAGTCAAACGACTTTAATCAGGCTGCTACTCTGGCTATTGATGTTATCAATAGTTCGGATCGGGAATTATTAGATAATTTCCTAAACATTTTTAATATAGCAGATGGTGAAGGAAAATTAAGCCACACCAACGAACAAAATTCGGAGATTCTATTTTCTGTCCAATATAATGAAGATCCGCTTACCAACGGGGAAGGAAATCGAAATCATCTTTACTTCCGACCATGGTATGAAGTATACAATAATGGCTTGGATCGTGCACTTGGTCATGGTTATGGCAGACCTTGGATTAGATTTCGTCCTACTCAATGGGCTATGGATAATTTTCGACCTTTGGATGTAGATTCAAGATTTGAAAAAACTTTCCAGACAGTCTGGCTTTATAATACAGATAGGGATATTCCTGATGGTGCACAAGTTGGTGATACAGCCATTTGGATAAATACTAATGATCTTGATCAAGGAGAGGTAGATGCTATTACCAGTCGTCTTCCAGGTGTAGCCCTTTTTGGAATTCACAGTAATGATCTTGATGAAGCCTGGTCTTGGTCATTATCGGAAAATATAAATATTTTCCCATCGCCTATGAAAATAGATGACAATCTCAGACCTTCATTAAATTATACTAATGGTTCACGTGATCATATTGTTTACCGATTGGCTGAAACCTATTTAATTGCAGCTGAGGCTATTTTGGCAAGAGATGGAAACGGAAGTGCTGCTGTACCATACATTAATGCAGTTCGTAGAAGAGCAGCATTTGATGGTATGGAAGCAGCTATGGAAGTAACTGCTAGTGATATTACCTTAGATTTTATCCTAGATGAAAGGTCTCGAGAATTATATGCTGAGCAAAAAAGATGGTTGGATTTAAAACGTACCGGAAAGCTTATTGAACGTGTAAGGGCATTTAATCCAGATGCAGCACCTAATATTCAAGATTACCATATATTAAGACCTATACCTGCTAATCAGATCATTCGTACTGCAAATGATTATGGGCAAAATCCAGGTTATTAATTAGTTTTATATCTGACTACCATATAAGTTTATGGCATAGTTGGGTGTTATTTTTGAAGCCGAAAACCCCGAAAAAACCAACAGGTTTCAATCGGGGTTTTTGTTTTTATTTAGGACCATATTGATTCATAACTTAACAGCGGCCTACCTACTTCCATAGATGGATTTAAGATGAGATTTGTAACTTTCTTAAGAATACTGTTAAAACTGCTTTTGGAGTTACAACCACTACCATAAGCCATACCGAGCAGTATTAAATTTTTACTGGCGTGGTCTGACATTTTTTGCTTTACAAAATCTAAACGGTAACTGTTTACAAAATCGAATGTATTGAGACTTGCCTTTGGAATGAAAAAATTAGAAGGCGAAGAATTAAGCACCAGTGCTCCACACCAGGTATTATTATTTCTGAGAAATAGTAATCTCTCTATCAGTCTTTTACGACAAAATAATACACGGTTAATTTTGAATTACTACTTAATAAATGGATATTTAAAAATGAAAACACAACTAACAATTCTCCTCCTTTCCCTAATTACAATCTTTTCCTGTACTCAAAAAACGACTACACTACCTCCGCAAATTACAATTGATGAATCCAAAATCACTGAATCTGTGGACAAGGTGATTAAGATTGATTCTGTTTGGGCGGGACATCCTGTAGGATTTTGTTTACTAACCCATGGACAGAAACAATTTATAGCTTACTATAATGCTGAGCGAAGTATGGTAGTAGGACAGCGAAATTTGGGAGAGGATAAATTCACTTTGCACATTATGCCCAGAACATCACGGGAAACCAGTGGAGGTACCAGTACAGTGCTAGGTTGGGATAGCCACAATTCTATAACTATTGGGGTTGATAAGGAAGGTTTTATTCATCTTTCTGCAAATATGCATGTTCACCCAATTACTTATTTCAAAAGTAAAGAACCCTACAATATTTCTACCCTAGCTCAGGAAATGACTATGGTAGGGTCAAATGAACAACGGTGTACTTATCCCCATTTTATGCTGACTAAAGATGATGAATTACTATTTCATTACAGGGATGGAGGAAGTGGTAATGGCAATGAGATTTATAACATTTATTCGTGTGAAACAAAAAAATGGTCACGAATGCTGGATGTTCCTTTAACGGATGGACAGGGTTTAATGAATGCCTATCAAACCCAACCGACTATCATGAAAGATGGTTGGTATCACATGTATTGGGTATGGCGAAATACACCAGATTGCTCTACAAATCATGATTTATCCTATATGAAAAGTCCGGATTTGAAACGGTGGTACAATGCTTTTGGTAAAGAATTTGACTTACCTGTTACCATGGAAAAAGAACTAGTTATTGTTGATCCGATTCCAGTTAAAGGTGGCATCATTAATTTGGCTGCCAAACTTTGTTTAAATGACCAAAATAAACCTGTTTTTGCTTATCATAAATACGACTCAGTTGGCAATCTTCAATTTTATACTGCCCAAACAGAACAAGATAAATGGATATACAAGCAGGTGACTGACTGGGATTATCGTTGGGAATTTTCTGGTAATGGAAGCATTAACTCTGAAGTAAGGATAAAAGATTTTAATAAACGTATTGATGGAAATTATGAAATTGATTTCTGGCACATTAAATATGGAAATGGAACAATTTTGCTGAACAATAAATTTGAGGCCATTGGAAATGTTATTAAGGCCGAACCTTTCGGATCTGATTTAGAAATTGAAGGATCATTTCCCGGCTTGGAAGTACGCACCACTAAGGATATTGGAAACTCAGAAAATGAAGCTGTCCGTTACGTATTAAAATGGGAAACCATAAATAGAAATAGGGATAAACCCCGCCCTAAACCATGGCCAGAAGCAAGTCAATTATATTTATATAAATTGAAAAAAGAAATCTAGTATCTCATTCAATATACACAATTTTCAAAGGTTCAGTCTAAAATGGGGATACATTCCCAGTTTAAACTGAGCCTTTATTTTAATTTAAAACCCGATTTTCAAAAATATTCTGGAGCATTTTCATTCACTCCTTAAAGAATTTACTGGGTTGGCAAAAGCTGCTTTTAATGATTGCCAGCTAATGGTAAACAAAGCAATTAGAAGAGCAATAGCTCCGGAAATTATAAAAAGTTCATATCCTACTCCAACACGGTAAGCAAAACCTTCCAACCAGCGATTCATCACATACCATGATAATGGAATTGATATCAACAATGCAACAAAAAAGAGTTTTATAAAACCTGCTGAAAGTAAGGTAACAATACTACTTACGGATGCCCCCAGTACTTTTCTGACACCAATTTCCTTAGTTCGTTGACTAGTAGTATAGGCGGTAAGACCAAAAAGTCCCAGACAAGCAATTAGTATGGCTATTCCGGAAAAAACACTGAATAATTGACCAAATCGCATATCTGCTTTATATTGTTTATCAAATGTTTCATCAAGAAAACTATAAAGGAAAGGACGATGGGGAACCAATTCCCCCCAGGTTTTTTCCAAGTCACTAATAGTAGCTGGAATATTATCAGATTTTATTCTAATAGAGAACTTTCTCATACTATATGGCTCGTATCTCAGAGACAAAGGCTCTACTTTTTTATGAAGTGATTGATAATTGAAATTCTTAACCACCCCAATTACTATTCCTGATTTACCCCATTGTTCAAAGCGCTTTCCAATCATGTCTTCCGGGTTGTTATAACCCCACATTTTGGCAGCAGATTCATTCAAGATTAAAGATTGAGATGTATCATTGGGAAAATCTCTGGAAAATGCCCTTCCTGCTGCCATTTCAATTTTATAATTGGAAATGAAATCCTGATCGATTTCATATATGGTTGGTCCGAAACTCACCATTTCCCCATCAGGCCCTTCAATATTTGTCCCCGCATTTGGGAGAAAATTCCCTGGAACTGCCCTGGAGGCAGCAATTGAAAATACATTCGGATGATCCAGAATGGTATTTTTTATTGATTCAATTTGTTCCTGAACTTTGCCATCCCATCCAAAATCCACAATAACCATTTGTTCCTGATCAAATCCCAAATCATGGTTGCGAAGGTATTGTAATTGGGAAAAAACTACTGCTGTACCCACCATAAGTGCAATGGATAGGCTAAATTGAAAAATGACCAAACCTTTCCTCAATGCCACTCCCCCACCAGTTGATTTGAAAGCGCCTTTCAACACTTTAGCCGGCTGAAAGTTTACTAATAATATTGCCGGATAGCCTCCTGCAAGAATACCAATTATTACCACTCCGGCAAATAGGGAAGGAAATGTTTCCCATTCCAGTAAATTCTGATAAGAAATAGGCTTTCCAGTAAGGTCTTGCAAGATTGGAGAAAATAAAACGACTAACAAAAGTGCTAAAACTGCAGCAAAAAAAGATAACAAAATAAATTCTGATAGGAACTGACCCATTAAAATTTGCCGATGTGCTCCTACCACTTTTCTTATTCCAACTTCTTTTGCTCTTTCCAAAGAACGAGAGGTAGATAGATTGATAAAATTAATGCAGGCAATCAATAAGATAAATATAGCAATGGATGAAAATATATAAAGATTTTGTAAACTGCCGGTTTCTCCTGGTTGCCTTCCGGCAACAGAATGCAAATAAGCATCAGACATAGGTTCAAAGGCAATGTCATACCCGGAATTCTCCCAGTTTCCTGTATATTTTTCTACAAATTCAGGGATTTTATTTTCTACTGAAGCAATATTCGCATTTTCATTTAATGTGAAGTAAGTATAAAAATCCACATATCCCCACCAATCAAAAATTTCCGAGCGAAACCTTCTAAAAGTACTCATAGAAACAAGCCCTTCAAAAGCAAAATGAGAATTAGCTGGTACATTCTCCATCACCCCTGTAACTTTAAATACTGCATCCTCTCCTAAATCCACCTTTATTACTTTCCCAATGGGATCTTCTGACCCAAAGTATTTATGAGCAATTTTTTCTGTAAGTACCACAGTATTAGGCTCATCCAATACTGTTTCAGGATTGCCCGCCAAAAGTTTCCAACTAAACATTTCGAAGGCGTTAGAATCAGCAAATACCAAATTGTCTTCTTGAAATCTTTTATCCTCATATTCGAAAAGCATATTGTTCGGACTCGTGAACCTGAAAAAGCTTTTTACTTCGGGAAAATCTTTCAACATCGCAGGACCAACTGGAGCACAACCCCATACCTGAAATGCTTCTGGAGCTGTAGGTTTTCCTTTTTCTTCTAAAGATTTATAAGCATGTGTCACCCTGTAGATTTTATCCAAATCTTCATGGTATTGATCGTAGGACAACTCATATTTCACATACAATAAGATCAACAAACAACAAGCCATACCAACACCAAGACCTGTAATGTTAATGAATGAGTAAAGTTTTTTGCTAAAAATATGCCTCCAGGCTATTTTAAAGTGATTTAGATACATAGCGCTATTGATTAATTTATTTTCTGCTGTGATAGGTTTAATAAATTCAGGATGAAAATGTCGTATCACCTGGAACCCAAAGTTTCGCCTGGCTTTTTTTGGAGAAGTTTCCCATTGCATTTCTAATACCTCTATTAAGTCCCCTTCCAGTTCCTCAAGGTAATCTTCACGGCAAAACCAGCGAAGAAAATTCAATGCATATTTTGGAGGATTAGGCTTCATTAGGTAAAAGAGATTTTAGGAATTTGTTGATAAATCCGTGTTCTTAAAGCATATTGTTGGTCCAACATACTTTTTCCCAAAGCGGTAATCACATAAAACTTTTTCCTTCGTCCTCCTCTATCCTTTGTAATTCCCCCAAATCGTGATTTCACAAATCCCTTTTCATCCATTCGTTTCAAAGCAACATGAACCGCACTAATGCTTACTTTTCTTTCTAATTGTTCTTCAAGGCCTTCCAGTATAGAAACCCCATAAGATTGATCATGCTGAGCGGCTACAATAAGTAATACCAGTTCTTCAAACTCACCAAGTGATACACTTTTCATTCTAATTTTATTTACTTAACAAAAGTAAATGTAATACATTATTTTCACTTTTGTTAAGTAAATATTTTCCATGTGAAATATTATACCTAAATGGTACTTAGGAAGGATTAACGGTAATCAAAACAAAAACCTCCTGACTAGTATAGATTGGACTAATTAGGCTTCCCTTTAAGTGGTTTAAATTGTTAAAAATTGGATACAAATGCTGTATTTCTCATCATCACTAATAGAATTTTAAACCTTAATCCACCTCATTTAAGACGAAAAGCCAATCCCATCAAAATAAGCTTTTTTATCACTTAGAAATCTTCCAAGGGGATTACAATCCTTGGATTACTATTTTCCTTCTTCTATATTTACTAATAAGTAAATAGATGTGGAGAATTAAATATACTTAATAAGTGCCACAACTTTTTGATAATGAGATAAAAGTACTCAATATAAAATAGTACTGGTACTTAGTAATTCAAAATTAACCGTGTATTATTTTGCCATAAAAGACTGATAGAGAAGATTACTATTTCTCGGAAATAATAGCTCGGGTGCTTAAAACCTCAATTAGTTATACAAAATGAAGATTTTATTAATAAACATATTTACCCTATTTTGTTTTTTTGGGTTTACCGGAACTACAGATCTAAAACAGGAACCTTCAGCAGAATCATATGGAACAAAAGATTGGCTATTAGATGGATCAAACTATAGAGCAGGTGTATACAAAAACAACAATCCAAATGAGATTGTATTAACAAATGGCCTCATCAGAAGAATATTTCTATTGGCTGATAACGCAGCCACAATCGCTTTTGATAATTTGATTACAGGTGAGTCTATAATAAGAGGCATCAAGCCTGAAGCAGAAATAAAAATAAATGGAGTTCAATATGATATAGGAGGTTTAAAAGGTCAACCAAATTATGCATTTTTCAAAAAAGAATGGATTCGTGAACTGAAAAACGATCCGGCTTCTTTTCAATTTGTGAATTACGAGATCAGTCAGCCAGTGGCACCATTTCAATGGAAAAGAGTTCGCCATCATGCAGATGGGTCGGAATGGCCTCCAAAGGGAATTCATTTAACCATGAACTACGAATTACCCAATGCTACTGAAATGGTACTATCTGAGAAATTACTGCCCAGTAATTTTGGAAGAAAAAAATTAGAAGATAGTGGTTTTAAATCGTTGGATGCGGCATGGAAAGTTTATACTTCCAGATCTCATTTAAGGAGCTCTTTTGAAAATGAAGGCAAAATGGGTGAGATTTATACTCCTGAACATACTTCAGTTTTTGTAGAGCGACCACTTCCTGAAAAAGCCAAAATCATTGAAAGCACCATTGATATAGGAACAGATTTAAGTACGGATTGGGGACCGGGAATGGCACTAGTATTTGCTAATAAAAAGACCATAAAATTTTACATCCGAACTGGTGAAAATGATTTGGAGAATGGAAAAGTTATGTTTGGATTATGGGATGGAGAAAAGGGACATAAAATAATTTTAAATGGAGAAAAATTAGATCTCAGCAAACCATTGAAATTGCGATTCAGACTTGATGGGGAATTACTGAATTGTGAAGCTCAATCTTTAACAGGAAATTGGAAAACAGTGAAAAAAATTAGGTCTATTCCCTCCAAACCCCAAATGGTAAGGATTGGAAAAATGGATTCCAAAGGCAATGGTCTGGATCATGAAAGTGATAAGGGAGATTTGGTGCGTTTACATATTTTAAATTATGCTGCTTACGGTGATTATGATCAAGAACTTTTAGGCAATGCAGGTAATTTGCAAAATAGTGATATAATATTATCTGTACACTATGAATTATATGATGGGATTCCGGTAATGGCAAAATGGATAACTGTAAAAAATAATTCCGATGAAAAAATTAGTATTAATCATTTTACAAGTGAAATAATCGCTGCTGTTGAATACATGTCGCCAGTAGAACAAAGAGGAATAGAAATTCCCAAACCAAATCTTCATGTAGAAACTGATTATGCTTTTTCAGGAATGACTCATCAAAATGCAAATAATCATGTTGTACACTGGGAATTAGATCCTGATTATGATACTCAGGTCAATTACCTTAAGTTAACACCCTGTCTGCTTAAAGTAAAGCCTAAAATAGGACCAAATCAGATTTTAGATCTGAAAGAAACCTTTAACTCTTTTCGCACTTTTATCCTTCCACATGATAGCTACAGTCGAGAAAGACAAGGACTTGC
Organism: Flammeovirgaceae bacterium; assembly: GCA_019634305.1. GTDB lineage: Bacteria > Bacteroidota > Bacteroidia > Cytophagales > Flammeovirgaceae > Flexithrix. The sequence goes on from JAHQVQ010000300.1 coordinate 17,168, forward strand.
ACAACGGAAAATGTACAGAATACTTTCCCCATGGGCCACTGAAAACCCACTAATGATGCATGCCCGTTTTGCGGATTGGGAAAGAGTGAAAACGGCTATTGACCAATGTGCCGAAGTGGGTTTTGAAATGATAATTTTAACATTTGGGAGTGGTTTTGAAATTGAGGATGATAGTCCTGAATACTTGTCAAGAATGAAAAAATATGCAGATTATGCAAAGAGTAAAGGAATCGAAATTGGTGGATATTCTTTATTAGCTTCCCGAAAAGTGGGGAATGGAAATGATGTTGTAATGCCAGAAGGTCAACGACCAACATTCGGAAACTCTCCCTGTATTGGCAGTAAATGGGGAAAAGACTATTTTAGAAAATTATACCAGTTTTATGAAAAAACAGGATTTACCCTTCTTGAACATGATGGTTCTTATCCTGGTGATTTTTGTATTTCCGAAAATCATCCCGGTCACTTTGGATATGAAGATTCAAGGTGGAATCAATATGAGGTGATTTCGGATTTCTATAAATGGAGTAGAGAAAATGGGGTTTATTTGAATATTCCAGATTATTATTATCTAACAGGTAGTAATAAGTGTGCTATGGGTTATAGGGAAGTAAACTGGAGCTTGCCAAGAAACCAACAATTGATTCATACACGTCAGAATATTTATGATGGAACCTGGACAAAAGCTCCTTCAATGGGGTGGATGTTTGTACCACTAACCCAGTATCATGGAGGTGGTGATGCAGCTACCATTGAACCCTTAAATGAACACATTGACCACTATCAAATGATGATGGTTAGTAATTTGGATGCCGGAGTTCAAGCATGCTATCGTGGTCCAAGACTTTACGATACAGAGGAAACTAAAACAATGGTAAAAAACCAAGTGAATTGGTATAATTGTGTGATTCATATAGATCCTTTACATTTTTTAACTTTAGGTCTTATAGGGTGCTTTCAATCCAGTTTGTTCTCATTCTTCCTAATCCTTCTCTAAAAATGTGATTTTATAGTCTGGAAAAAGACAATGATTTTCTCCAATCTTTTTTCTTTTTTATCTAAAGGTTATCCATGTAAATTGATTTGCTTTTACAGTTACTTCTAACTCAAAATTATAGTCTCTGTCTATTGATAATTCCATCTCTTTTTCATCATCGAAAATAACCATCACCTTGTCAGTTAAACCAGTATAGTAAAGCGGGATTTTTACGGTTTTTTTAATATTCTCATTTAATGGATTAAATGCTACAAACATTCCCTTTTCTTCCCCATCAGGATTAACATTTAACCAATAATCTATATCCCTTCCATCAGGCCTTCGAAGATGAATAATATCTCC
>JAHQVQ010000301.1 GCA_019634305.1 Flammeovirgaceae bacterium
AGGTAAAAGCTTGTTTAGGTTTTGTTTTTGAAGCGAAAAATGTCAGTTTAGAGTGGTGGTAGATTAAAAAATAGTTGTTGGCAAAGGGTAGAACAAATTGTGATTTTGCTTCTGCCCTTTTTGTCTTATTCAATTAATTATTACTTTTTGAGGTAAAGTACCTCCTGTTTCAATAATATAAATTCCTTTTTGTAAATTTATTTTTGATAGATCAACTTCGATAATATTACTTCCTTTATCAATTGTTTTTTCCTGATAATAAACTTCTTTTCCACTTAAATCAAGCATCAGAAGAGTGATGGTTTCTGGGACATTTCCAAAATAATTAATTTTTAGAGTTCCATCTTTTTGAACAGGATTTGGATAAAGTAATGTCTGGAAATCCAATGTTGACCTATTGGATATATTGATAACTTCAGTAAAACTAAAAGTACCATCAATGTCTACCTGTTTCAAACGGTAATAATTATTTCCTTGCTCTGGGTTATTATCTAAGAATTCATATTTGTTAATTTGGTAGCTGGTACCTTGGCCTACAATTTTTGCTATTTCCTTAAAAGTATAACCATTAGCAGATTTTTCAAGGAGGAAATAATCGTTGTTTTTCTCCTGAATAGTAGCCCAATGTATAATATTTCTATCCCCACTATTTTCTCCTTTAAAATAATATAATTCTACTGGCAATATAAGGTTTCCATCGATTAAAGAAGGGCAACCTTTGTCATCTTCAATGTAACCGGGGCAAACTAATGCTCCAGCACCTACATTTCCTGGACCCTTAATTTGAATTCCGTATGGCCAAAAAATGTCATTTGAAACATAAATTCCCCCTTCAATTGTGATATCTGGACTAGCGCTTAGGTTGAAATCACCTCCTATATTCATTACTCCTCCAGGTTTTACCTTTAGTGTAGCTCCTGCTAAATCAAAATCATTTGTAATATCCACACTGCCTCCATTTGATACTGTAAACTGGTGGTTGCCTCCAGTAAAGGTCATTGTATTTGCATTTATATCCCCAAGAATGTTTACTGTTTGAGGGCCATTTTTCAAATCAAATGCGTTCTGAATATTAAGTACACTTGTAGCAGCAGAATTTAAAGTTCCAGATGCATTTTGCATGGATATGGATTTTGCTTCTGCAGTTATTCCGGCACCAATAGAAACTGTATGACCATCAATTATAACATCATCCGAGGAAGATGGTATTCCCCCTCCACAATTAGTCCAAGTAGAAGGGCTAGTCCAGTTTCCAGAACTGGTTGCAGAGCATTGGGCATAAATAGTATTGAATGAAATGTTTTGGAGCGCACTTAATGTAAGAAGTATAAATAGTAAATACCTTCTCATAGCTGGATTGGTTATTTTAGATTTCTTTGAAAAATAGTTTTTGAGTGGGAGAATTTTATTCTCTGCTAGTTAGGATAAGGAAAAGGTAATTATAGTACAAAATTACCAGAGAATTAAAAAGCAAACCAGGAAAAATTGGTCTGAAACTTACAACCTAAAAACTTCCTAAAATGCTTAAAGCCTGTTCCATTTCTTCCTCATTTAAAGAAGCAAAACCAAGTCTTGTAGCATTCAAATCTTGATTTTTGGGCGAAAAATGTCGATAAGGTGGAATATAAAGTCCTTTGTTATGGGCTTTTTCAATAAGGATATCCAAAGGGCAGGATTTATTAAATTTGCTCCAAATGGCCATTCCCCCTTCAGGCAGAACAAATTGAACTTTATTCCCCATTTTTTCTCTTAAAAGTTGGGCAAACATATCCCTTCTTTGGTGAAATAATTTAAGTGCCTTTTTCAAGTGCCTTTGGATAAGTCCTTCCTTAAAAAGTTGGGCAATTGCCAGTTCAAGTATATGATCACCCTGTCTGTCAATAAACCTCCTGAACATAGCAATTTCATCAATAATTACTTTTGGAGCCACCATATAACCCACCCTGATAGCAGGGGCAATTGTTTTGCAAAGTGATCCTGTGTATATCACCATTCCATTTTTATCCGCACTTGCAAGCGGTAGTAATGGTTTATAATCGTAATGAAAATCGTAATCATAATCATCTTCCAAAATAATAAAACCATATTTCTCTGCTAATTGAAGAAGTTTCATTCTCCTTTCTGCCTTTAGGGTAACAGTAGTAGGATGGTGATGGTGGGGAGTTACATAGATCATTCTTATAGAATGGTTTTGGCAAAGCTTTTCAATTTCTTCTACTACAATTCCTTCTTCATCAACCTTTGCTTTGTAAATTTTTGCTCTTGCTAATTGAAAAGCAATGTTTGCTGATCGATAATTGGTTTCCCCTACAATTACTTTATCTCCCTTTTTTACAAGGGTTTGAATAGCCAGATAAATTGCCATGATGCTACCATTTGTGAGCAGAATATTATCTGAAGTGGTGCTTAAGCCTCTGGTTTTGTTGAGGTAATCGCTTAAAACAATCCTTAACTCTTTATTTCCCCTGCAATCCAAATAATACAAATATTTGTTTAATGGTTTGCGCTGAAGTGCTGTCCTGTAGTTAGCAGATAATGCTTTTAAAGGGGCAATTCTTACATCAGGGTAACCTTCATTTATTTCAAGGAAATTATGCTTTGGGTTAAATGGTGTTGTATAAATTGGATTTTTATCAAATTTATAACCTGGTTTTTCAGGAAATTGGAAGGGATTAATTTCCTTAAGGATTGGTTTTGATTTTGTCTCAGGTAAATGTTGATTTACAAAAGTTCCTTTATGTGGTATTACCTCCAGCCAGCTTTGTGCATACAATTCATCAAATGCTGCAATTACTGTTTTCCGATGGATTCTCAACATTTCAGATAATTTCCTAGAGCCAGGAAGTTTACTTCCTGGTTTTAAAATACCTTGTCTGATTAAATCAATAAAGCTGTTGACAATTTGAAGATAAATTGGCTGTGCTTTGCTTTTATCTATTTCTATTAGAGATTTAAATGGCAACATACCGGACTACTTAGTATTTTAAAAGTGGATTAAATATATAGTCCGGTAAATGTATTTATTTGTAATGAATAAATTTTAAATTTTTACAATAATGGAAAAGGTATTTGAGAAAGACAGCAGAAATAAAGTGGTTAGGGGTGCGAAAAGAGCCATTTATGATAAGGATAAAGTATTTGATATTCTGGATAGTGGTTTTCTTTGTCATATATGCTTTGTGATGAATGGACAACCATTTATTATTCCCACAGCTTATGCCAGAATGGAGGATGAAATAATTATCCACGGTTCCAAAAAAAATAGGATGTTGCTAGCGATAGAAAATGGAGCTGAAATATCACTTTGTGTAACTCATCTGGATGGACTTGTTTTGGCAAGGTCAGCAATGCATCATTCTGTTAATTACCGATCGGTAGTAATTTTTGGAAAAGCCAGGGAAATTACCAATTTTGATGAAAAGAATGAAGCATTATTTAAAGTAATGGAACAGATGCTTCCAGGTAGATGGGAAGAAATCCGACAGCCTAATGAAAAAGAGCTGAGAGTGACCAAAGTACTGGCTATAAAAATTGATTCGGCTTCGGCTAAAGTAAGGGTAGGGCCTCCAGTTGATGAAAAGGAAGATTATGAATTGCCTTATTGGGCAGGAGTTGTACCTGTTTCCAATGACTACAAACCAGCTTTAAGTGATCCTCAGCTCCCTGGAGTAGTGGATGTTCCTCATTCGGTAAAAACGTTAATTGAAAAATAAATACAATAATTTATTATGGAATTAAACCCAATGCCCAAATTTTTTGATCGATACATCAAGCTGGTGGAAGAAACTAATTTGCTTGATGCATTGCAAAAATCTTTGGAAGAGTTTGAAAATTTTGATGTAGCCACATTTAATCAGCTAGATGGGAAAAGATATGCTCCCAGAAAGTGGACTATTAAAGAAGTGTTTAGGCATATTATAGATACCGAAAGAATTATGGTCTATCGGGCATTAAGGTTCGCAAGAAATGATAAAACTGAAATCCCAGGTTTTGACGAAAATTCTTATAATGAAAATGCAAATGGAGAAGCCATGAGTTTTGATGATTTGCGCCAAGAGTTTGTGCTGAATAGGAAATCTAATATTATTTTATTCAGAAGTTTTGATGAAGAAGTATTGAATAGAAAAGGGGTTTGTAGTGGGATAGAAATAACTGTGAATGCACTTGGTTTTATGTTAGCTGGTCACCAGAAACACCATTTTAATGTGGTGAAAGAAAGATACCTGCCATTGATTCAATAAAAAAAGGTTTTGGGATAGTGACAATCCTGAAACCTTCTCTTTCAAATTAAAACTTTTAATCAGGCAGCTAGAGAATCATTTTCCTTAGCAAAATCTCTGATTGTTTCCATTTCAATATGTTCATTTACAGCTTTACCGTAATGCGCATGCACTATATTAAAGTTTTCATCAATTAGGAAATCAGCAGGCATTAGTGTATTTGAAGTGCTTTCTTCTTTAGTTTTAAAGTCTAGTCCTAATTCTTTTGCCACTTTCATATGCTCTTTGAATTTAGGATTAAATGAGCTGGTTAAGGTTTTTATCAGAGAGAATTCAATGCCATAATTTTTGTGTGCATTTTTGTCAAAATCACTAATCATTGGCATTTGAAGTTCACTGTGTAACGGACTTCTTAAAAGGGCTTCCTTTTTAGATTCAAAAATGAAAACCATATTCAGGTTATCTGCTACTTTTGGGTAAAGGCTTTTCAGTTGATAAATCCTTAAATTGCAAAATGGACATGCCGTGCTTCGGAAAAAGGAAAGCAATATTTTTTCTCCTTTCAGGCTGCCTAGTTTAATATTATTTCCATAGATATCTTTGGCTTCAAAATCAATTGCTTGTTGACCAGGTACTAATTTCATAGATTATTATTTATTGGTTGAATGTAGGATAAGATGACTTTCAATTAAAAAATTCCCTTCTTTACAATTGTTAGGCCTTGAGGCTGGGAATTGTAATAGTGAATTCGGTTCCTTTATTTACATCTGATTGAACGGTAATTTTACCCGCCAATTTTTCAATCGACTCCTTTACAATATACAATCCCAACCCAGAGCCCTTTTTTACATCGGTAGCTCTATAGAACATTTTAAAAATTTTACTGATATGTTCAGGTTTAATTCCAATGCCATTGTCAGATATTTCTATGGTAGCATTTTCTGAATTGCTATTTATGGTAACCTTTATCCAGGAATTATCAATATAGGAATTGGAGAATCGAAGGGCATTGGATAGGAGGTTATTAAGGATAACAGACAAGCGTCTTATATCGGAATAGAATACATCAGTTTGGTTAATTTCCAGAATTCTTTCTACATTTTTTGCTTCTTCCAAATAGTGATAATTTTGAAAAGTTTCCTCAATTAGTTCCGCAAAATTTATTTCCTCCATCTTGAGCTCCATTCTAGAATTCCTGGAATAATTAAGAATATCGCGAATAAATTCATCTAGGCGAAAAAGGCTTTTTTCCTGCAGATCAAGATATTCTTGGAGCTTACTATCACTTTTTTCACTTCTTGCAAGGGTAATTAGTCCTAAAGAAGAAGCGATAGGAGCCCTTAAATCGTGAGATACCCGGTATACAAAATTGTCTAATTCCTGATTTGTTTTTTTTAATCCCTCATTATGGTTTTTTATAGCTTGTTCCTGAGTTTTTCGAAGTGTAATATCATTTTGAATGGCAAAATATTGTATCAGTTCATTTTTTTTATTAAAGACTGGTTGGATGGAAATTTCATTCCAATATTTTTTTCCAAACTTTGAATAGTTCAGTAATTCTGCCTTTATAGATTGCTGATTTATTAAAGCCTCTTTGATTTTTGAAATGGTTTTTGGGTCGGATTCGGGGCCTTGTAAGAGTTTTCCAGGATTTTTACCTATTACTTCTTCCTGGGAATATTCAGTTAACCGTACAAATTCCTCATTTACCCACTTTATTTTCTCATCCTTATCGGTGATAATAATTGCATTATTTGTTTCTGAAGCAATTAAAGCCAGTTTATTGAGCTCACTCTCAGCCTTTTTTCTATAAGAAATATCGGAAATAAAACCTTCCAAATGAAGAACTTCACCATTCTTTGATACAGAGACTCCTATTTCTTCCACCCAAACCCAATGGCCATCTTTATGTTTTAATCGATATTCCAGCTGAAACTTTCCGGAGGATGATAATTGTTCATCTACGGTTTTATAGATATTGTCCACATCCTCAGGATGGTACAACTGTGGAAAGCTTATTTTTCCCTCAAGAAATAAATCCTTAGGATAACCAGTAAGATCTTCTACCTTTGAATTGAGGTAAATAATTGTCCAGTTTTTATCATTATTACATAAGTAAATTACCCCTGGAACATTATCAGCTAACATCCTAAACTTATCTTCAGAAATTATTAAGGCTTCGGTGGCTGTTTTCCAGTCTGTAATATCTTCAAAAACACCTAGGACACCATATACCTCGTTAGTTTCATTTGTTAAAGGAATTTTACTTGTTCTTATCCAAACTTTTTCCCCACTCTTTGAAGTAAGACATTCCTCATAATTTAATTTGACAATGTCATTATCCATTACCCATTTATCATCTTGCTGATAATTTGAAACTTCATCTTTATTCCTAAAAAAGTCATTATCTGTTTTACCAATTAGTTGTTCTGGATTTTTTAAACCTAGGTATCTAGCTAGGGTTAGGTTCCCTCCTAAATAAACTGAATTTCTATCCTTCCAAAAAACACTTACTGGAATCGTATCTAGAACTTTTTGGAGCATTAATTTTGCATTTTTTAACTCACTTTCTATGGCCTTTTGTTTTGAAATATCCCTTCCTACTCCAATAAGGCCAATTGTATTGCCTAAATTATCAACTAAAGGAGTCTTTATTATATCAAACAATACCATTTTTCCATCCCTTTTTTGCCATTCTTCATTCCTTTGAGGTTTTCCCGATACCATTGTTTTTTTGTCCATATTCTGGAAAAGAATAGCGGTTTCCTTTGGAAATAGATCAAAGTCTGTTTTCCCAATGATATCTTCTATTTCCCTACCCAATAAATTGGCAAAGGCTTGGTTACAACCTGTAATTACGCTTTTGGCATTTTTAAACATAATGGGATCTTCCATTTTATTTATACTTAACGATAGTCGTAACCTTTCTTTTTCAAGAATCTCTTTTACCTTTTTCAGTTCATTAGTTTTATTCCTTAAATTCTTTTCGAGAAAATCTTCTTTTGAATTGGCTTTGGATTTAGAACCATAAATTTCAGGAATGGGGTTTATCAAGCCAATAAACTGTAAACTTTCTGAGTCAGGGTTTAAAGTCAATTCCAGTTTTAATTGCTCATGGTTTTTTTTAATAAATGTAAGAAAAAGTCTCTGAGAGGATTTTTTTGTAAAAAGATAGGTCTGAAAAAAAGATTGGAGTAGCTCCTTTTCTACTACAAATTTGGCCAAATCTTCACCTAAGGTGAATTCGGATTGATAACCAAGGTTTACATACCAATTGTTATCAGTTTTTAAAAGCTTTCCCCTTTCATCAAGGAGAATAAAAATGTTATTAGCCTTCCCAAATAATTGGTTTATTTCAGTTTTGCTCACAAAAAATATTGCTTTAGGTCATAAATAAAGTAGCGGTTATGGAATACCCCTTGTAGAAAACCTTCAATTTAAGTTTATATTTTAAGGTTTCAAAGAAGATTTAATGATGTAAATGTAGAGATAATTCAATTGGAAATTTCAGAGTGGAAAGGCTTCATTTTTTTCTTTCCTTGATGTCTTTATATATTTGATAAATGCTTTGATTATAATTATAGAAATAATACCTTTGCGGGTATTTAAATTTAGAAAGCAAAGAAATAATATTTTATTAATTAGTATTGGACTAATATGTATCTCGAAAAAGAAAAGAAAGCGGAGATTTTTGAAAAGCATGGTTTCAATAAAGCAGCAAATGATTCTGGTTCTCCAGAAGCTCAAATCGCTTTATTTACACATAGAATCAACCACCTTACAGAACATCTAAAGTCAAATAAAAAAGATAATTCAACAAGATTAGGTTTATTAAAGCTTGTTGGTAAAAGAAGAAAATTATTACATTATCTTCAAGATAAGGACATTCTAAGATATAGAGCTATTATTAAGGAGCTTGGAATTAGAAAATAATTTGGGAAAAGCAATTGAAATATGAATATCCTTCCTAAGCTTCGTTTTTCAGGAATTTCAATTCGTAGAAATTAATTGATAGGGAATTCTTACTGGGATTCCCTATTTTTATTTCTATTAAAATGTAGACAGACCGATTTTTTTATGTTTGCAGCAAAGCCTGGAGAATGTTAAATATTTCAACATACTACTAAACAAAGGGTTCAGTACAAACTTCATCATAGAGTTAAAAGCGGAAATAAAAGAAAAATAAGATTGGTGAATTTTCATTTGTGCTTTGTCACTTCTTGAAAACCCTTTTAGTATTAACCATCAGATTTTAGGTGATTTATTGAGAATTTCGTCCAAAGAATAATATTTCGAAAACCAATTGATGGTTCCGAATCTGGATAGAATAGGTTGCAAAAAAAAGATTGGGAAATGCTATTATTCAATTTGAAATTGATAAATTAGAAACTTTTCCAACAGGAGAAGAAATACAGCAATAAATAAAAATAATGAAAATAGTAAACAAGAAAATTAATCTGCCAGATGGCAGAGTTATTTCCATAGAAACTGGAAAATTAGCAAAACAAGCCGATGGATCTGTAGTAGTAAGGCTTGGAGATACAATGCTATTGGCAACTGTAGTTGGATATGAGGAAGCAAGAGAAGGTGCTGATTTTTTACCGCTTTCGGTAGATTATCAGGAGAAATTTGCGGCTGCCGGGAGAATACCTGGAGGATTTCTTAAAAGAGAAGGAAGATTAAGTGATCATGAAATTTTAATTTGTAGATTAGTTGACAGGGCTTTAAGGCCTCTTTTTCCTGATAATTATCACTGTGAAACACAGGTAAATATATTTTTAATTTCAGCAGATCCTGAGGCTTTGCCCGACTGTCTGGCTGCGCTAGCTGCATCAGCTGCCCTGGCTGTATCCAAAATCCCATTTGGAGGACCAATTTCTGAAGTAAGAGTAGTAAAACATGGTGATGACTATGTGGTTAACCCCACACCTGCCGTACTTGAAGCATCCACACTGGATCTCATTGTAGCTGGAACAGCAGATAACATCATGATGGTAGAAGGAGAAATGGAGGAATCTTCTGAGCAGGAAATGCTAGAAGCCATTAAAGTTGCTCATGAAGCCATTAAGATGCAGTGCCAGGTGCAAATGGAATTAATGGAAGAAGTTGGATCTGTAGAAAAAAGAGAGTTTGTTGGGCCTGAAGAGAATGAAGAATTAAAAGCTTCTATTTTTGAAGCAGTTTATGATAAATTCTTAAATGTAGCTAAAGCATCTCACAATAATAAAACTGAAAGGTCTGAGGCATTTAAAGCTGTAAAACAGGAATACCTTGACGCTTTACCTGAAGAGCATGAATTGGATCCATCTCAAATTTCAAGATATTTAAAAGCAGCCGAGAAGAAGGCTGCCAGAAATTTAGTATTAGAAACTAAAGTGAGACTTGATGGTAGACAATTAGATGAAATCAGACCTATTTGGTCAGAGGTGGATTATTTGCCTTCAGCCCACGGTTCTGCTGTATTTACAAGAGGGGAAACTCAATCTTTAACTTCAGTTACTTTAGGAACCAAGTTGGATGAACAAATGATTGATAGGGCCATGTTTAATGGTACTAATAAATTCATTTTGCATTATAACTTCCCTGCATTTTCAACAGGAGAAGTAAGACCAAATAGAGGTCCTGGAAGAAGAGAAGTTGGACATGGCAATTTGGCTTTTAGAGCTTTATCAAAAGTAATTCCTACAGATGTTACTATAAATCCTTATACAATAAGGGTTGTTTCTGATATTTTGGAATCAAACGGTTCATCATCAATGGCGACTGTTTGTGCAGGCGCACTAGCGTTAATGGATGCAGGTATTAAAATAAAGAGTCCTGTATCAGGGATTGCCATGGGAATGATTTCCGATCCTGAAACTAAAAATTATGCAATCCTTTCTGATATTTTGGGAGATGAAGATCACCTTGGTGATATGGACTTTAAAGTTACCGGTACAAAAGATGGTATCACTGCATGCCAAATGGATATAAAAATTGATGGTCTTTCTTATGATGTGCTTGAAGAAGCTTTAGAACAAGCTAAAAAAGGCAGATTACATATACTTGGAGAAATGGCTAAAACCCTTACAGAGCCAAACTCAGATTATAAACCTCATGCTCCTAGATCCGTAACTGTGGAAATAGAGAAAGATATGATTGGTGCAGTAATTGGCCCGGGTGGAAAAATCGTTCAGGAAATTCAAAAAGAAACAGGAACTACGATAGTAATTGAAGAAGTTGAAAAATGTGGATTAGTTAATATTTTTGCTACTGACGCAGATGCCATGAATGATGCCTTAGGCAGAGTGAAAGCTATTATTGCTCTTCCTGAAGTTGGTGAAGTTTATACTGGTATTGTGAAATCTATTACCCAATTCGGTGCATTTATTGAATTTATGAAAGGTAAAGAAGGATTACTTCATATTTCTGAAATTACTTGGGAAAGACTAGAGTCAATGGATGGTGTAATGGAAGTAGGGGAGGAAGTAAAAGTGAAGCTTACCGAGATTGATAAAAGATCAGGTAAATACAGATTATCGAGAAAGGTTTTATTACCAAAGCCTGAAGGTTTTGTTGAAAGGCCAAGAAAAAATCGGTAAAAAGTAAGGTAATCTGGAGAAATGATAATAAATTTATAGACTTACTAGTGAAAATTGCTCTCAATAAGCGATCTAATTTGTAAGTATGAAAATGAATAAACAGTTTGAGTTTTAATATAAATCATTACTCTAAATAAAGTAAGCTTATATTTTAATTGTATAAGCTTACTGTTATAAGTTGAAATTAATAAACTACTACTTCTGTATAAACAAAATTAAATTTCGTATTTCTGTTATTACTCAGCCTGTTTGAAGCTTGGCGTAATGAACTATTGCCGAGCTGCCTATGTTTAATTATTAAATAAACTTAAAGGTCGTAACAAATGAGGCAACTGAAAATTAGTAAGCAAATCACAAACCGTGAAAGCCAGTCTCTTGATAAATACCTTCAGGAAATTGGTAAGGTTGACCTTTTATCCCCAGAAGAGGAAGTTGAATTAGCTAAAAGAATACGAGATGGAGATCAATTGGCACTTGAAAAACTAACCAAAGCGAACTTAAGGTTTGTTGTGTCTGTTGCAAAGCAATATCAAAATCAAGGTCTTTCCCTTGGTGACCTGATCAATGAAGGTAATTTGGGGTTAATAAAAGCAGCGCAAAGGTTTGATGAAACCAGAGGTTTCAAATTCATTTCTTATGCAGTTTGGTGGATTCGTCAATCTATTTTACAAGCACTTGCAGAACAATCCAGAATTGTCAGGCTCCCTTTAAACAGAGTTGGATCTTTAAATAAGATCTCCAAAACTTTCTCAGATTTGGAACAGCGGTTTGAAAGAGAACCTTCTCCGGATGAACTAGCAGAAGTGCTTGAAGTAACCACCAATGAAGTGGTAGACACCATGAAAATTTCCGGAAGGCATGTATCTATGGATGCTCCATTTTCCCAGGGTGAAGAAAACAATCTATATGATGTGCTTCAGAATGGGGATGAGGTAAATCCTGATTCTGAATTGATGAATGATTCCCTTCGAAGAGAAGTCTACAGAGCTTTATCTTCACTCACAAAAAGAGAAGCAGACGTGATTACGCTTTACTTTGGGCTAAATGGAGAACATTCCATGACACTGGAAGAAATAGGTGAAAAATTTAACCTGACTAGAGAGCGAGTAAGGCAAATAAAAGAAAAAGCAATTAGACGGCTTCGACATACTTCTCGAAGTAAAGCATTAAAACCCTATCTTGGATGATATAAAATTTACTTCATAAGAAAGCCGGATTTTATTCCGGCTTTTTTGATTTTAGAACTTTGGATTGTTAAAACTTGCCTTCAATTTCGTCTATTTCCATTGCCAGATTTTCCCAGTCTTCATTTTCAGATACCAATTTTGATTTTAAAGCTTCGTATTTTTGATTAACCTCTGCAAGCAAATCAGGATTAGAATAAACAGATGGTTTTGAAAGCTCATCCTCCATATCTGTTTTTCCCTTTTCTAATTTACTGATATTATTCTCCTTTTCACTTAACTGCTTCTGAAGCTTTTTCAATTGGTTTTTTAATTCCTGTTCTTCAGAAGGAGAGGGTTTAGGCTTGCTCTTTTTAGCCCCTTTTTTGGGCTTGCTTGCATTTATCGCTTCTTGTTCAAGTGATTTTTTTTCATACCATCTCGTAAATTCATGGTAATCTCCTGGATACTCTTTCAGTACCATATCCTCGATATACCAGATTTTATTGGCAATTTTGGAAATAAAGTGCCTATCGTGAGAAACTACCAGAAATGAACCCTCATATTGCTGTAGTGCCTGAATCAGAATATTTACTGATTGGATATCGAGGTGGTTGGTAGGTTCATCAAGCAGTAGGAAATTGGCTTGGGAAATCAAAGTTTTGGCGAGTGCTACTCTGGATTTTTCACCACCTGAAAGTACTTTGATTTTCTTAAAAACATCATCATCACTGAATAAAAAACATCCTAAAACACCCCTCAATTCCTGTTCAGTTTTTTCTAGCCCTGACTCTTTCAGTTCTTGTAAAACCTCATTTTCAACATTTAAAGATTCGAGTTGGTGCTGAGCATAAAATGACTGAATAACATTATAACCAGGATTTCTGACTCCTTCAAATTTTTCTGTTCCGGCAACCATTCTAAGCATAGTAGATTTTCCTTTTCCATTGGCTCCAATAAGGGCAATTTTATCCCCTCTTTCTATTGACATAGAGGAATCCTTAATTACCTCAACATCTCCATAGGCCTTGTTGGCATCTTCTAAACTCAAAATGATTTTCCCTGGCTGCTGACTAAAGGAAAACTTAAAATTAAGATCAAATGATTCTTCCTGAACTTCTTCTACCTTGTCTAATTTATCCAACATTTTTATCTTGGACTGAACTTGTCGTGACTTGGTAGCTTTTGATCGGAACCTTTCGATAAATTTTTCCGATTGTTTTATTTTCTGTTGTTGATTTTTGAATGCATTTCTTTGGATCTCGCTTCGCAATTCTTTCTCCTCCAGATAAAAACTGTAATTTCCAGAGTAAAGATTCAGTTTTCCTCCTGAAACTTCTACAATAATATTTACGGCTCTATCCAGAAATTCTCTATCGTGAGAAACAATCACAATTGCCCCTTCATAGGACGTAATATAATTTTCCAGCCACTGAATAGAAGGAAGGTCAAGGTGGTTAGTAGGCTCATCCAGCATTAATAAGGCTGGTTTTTGAAGAAGAAGCTTGGCCAGCATTACCCGCATTCTCCATCCTCCAGAGAAGTTTTTAAGCGGTTTTTGCAAATCCTTAGTGCTAAACCCAAGTCCTTCCAGTATTTCCTCAGCTTTCGATTGAATGGAATAACCTTCTAAAGTGGCAAATTCATCTTGTAATGGTGCCAGTTTATGTACCAGTTCTTCACTATAGTTATGCTCCATTTGATGGAGAATTTCATCAATCTGATGTTGAAGTTCCAGTTGCCTCTCAAAAGCCTGCATAGCTACTTCCAGAATACTGTCATCGCTTTGATAGGAAAGTAAATCCTGATTCAAAAATCCGATGGAACAGTCATTACTTTTGGAAATAGTGCCCTCATCAGGTTGGTAGTCTCCATTGATAAGTTTTAGTAAGGTTGACTTTCCCGTACCATTTGCCCCAATTAATCCAATTCTATTTTTTGGTTTAATGTGTAAGGAGGTGTTATCGTATAAAGTTCTACTGCCAAAGTGAAAAGAAAGGTCCTGAATAGTCAGCATAATGGGGCTGGTGATATTTATATTTGAAAATTAATAAGGTGCAAAATTGCCTAAAAAATATTGATAAAAAAAAGCCATCTATGAGATGGCTCTTTTTTTACTTTAAATAAATGATCAAATTTTAATCTTTAAGCTTTATTTTCTTAAAGTAATTAAATTACTTCTTTTATTGCCTCTGTTAATTTCGGTACTACTTCAAAGGCATCACCAACTATTCCATAATCAGCAGCTTTAAAGAATGGTGCTTCTGCATCCTTATTGATGACTACAATAACTTTTGAAGAGTTAACACCAGCCAAATGTTGTATAGCTCCGGAAATACCTACAGCAATGTATAAAGTAGGACTAATTTTTATTCCGGTTTGCCCAACGTGCTCATGGTGAGGTCTCCATTCCATATCGGAAACAGGTTTTGAACAGGCAGTAGCTGCACCTAAAGTTTTAGCTAATTCCTCAATCATTCCCCAGTTTTCAGGAGCTTTTAAACCTCTTCCTCCTGAGATAACCTTATCTGCTTCTGGAAGTAAAATATCCCCTTCCGCCTTTTCTACTTTGGTTCGTTTTACAGCAAAATCAGCATCTGATAAATTAGCACTAAAAGCTTCAACAGTTGCAGCATCTCCACTTTCTACAGGTGAAATCGCATTTTTTGCAATTGTAATCACTTTTTTATCTCCTGGTACAGCCACATTAGCAAAGGCTTTTCCAGTATAAACACCTCTTTTTACAACAAACCCATTACTGGTATCTGGTAAATCAACTACATTGGTCACTACACTTGCTCCCAATTTTATGGCTACTCTGGAGGCAATTGCATCAACTAGAGATGATCTGGCCATTACTAAAGTACCCGCACTTTCTTTTTCGGCTGCCTGAAAAACCACATTGGCAGTGGCCTGAATTCCTCCATCGTTTAATCTTTCATCGGAAACATGTAAAATTTTGCTGGCTCCAAATTTTCCTAAATTAGCCAACTCAGCTTCTGCTACTGTGCCGGTGGCAATTGCTATTGCAGATGATCCTGCTCCTTTGGCAATTTCAGCTCCGTAAGCAACAGCTTCTAGAGAAGACTTTTTTACTATACCTCCATCTGCTTCTACATAAACTAATACTGACATATCTTTATATTTTAGTGTTTTGAATCTTGATAAGTACCTATACTTAATAATAAATGAGAATTATTATCTCAATATCCAAATAGTTATGGCAAATTTTCATCTGTTTAATTCTGTCTAACTACTTCTTTGGTTAAAAGGGGGATAAGAAGAAAGTTAAAGCACTTTCGCTTCATTTTTCAACAGATTCACTAACTCTCCAATATTATCAGGATCTATTATTTTACATTCAGATTTTCCCTCTGGCAAGGTGAATGATTGATATTCTGTTACGCCTTCTACTTCTACAGGAGGAATGACTTTAAGTGGCTTTTTTCTAGCCATCATAATTCCCCTCATATTTGGAATTTTCCATTCTGCGATAGGCTCCTGAACTCCGGCCACAAATGGTAAACCAACTTCCAAATATTCTTTTCCCCCTTCAATCTCTCTGGCCATTGTAGCAGAATCACCATTTAACTCCAATTTCATGCATGGAGCAATTGACGGCCATCCCATCATTTCACCTACCAATCCATGAACTAGTCCTCCATTAAAATCACTGGATTCTCTTCCCATCAAAATCATATCATAATTTTCAGCTTTGGCAACTGCTACTATTTGTTGTGCAACAAACATGGCATCAGTCGGCTCAGCGTCTACTCTTATCGCATCATCTGCTCCAATGGCTAATGCTTTTCTTATTGTGGGTTCGGTACTGGCAGTACCCACATTCAATACGGTTACTGTTGCCCCTTTTTCACCTTGTATTTCCACTGCTCTGGCAAGGGCATAATCGTCATAAGGGCCTATGATGAACTGGACACCATTTTCATCAAGCTTGTTGCCATCGAATTTTATTTTGGTGGTGGTGTCAGGAACATGACTGATACAAACTAATATTTTCATAATTGTAAGTTTTATGTCTGAAAGTCGATTGAGATTATTTTATCACAAAATCTACGCACTAACTTTTAACAGACTGTTCATGTTATTTAAAGGATTAAAGTTTATCTCTCACTTTTCTGTTTGCATAAAATTAGAGAACTTTCAAATAATAATTTGGTGAAACCTTAAATTTTAACTTTTTAATTTCCTTGGTAATCTATTATATTATCAACACAAATTAAAGAAAAAAAAGTATGCATGCATAACATATTTAGAAAAATTTATATAAAAAACTTCAGTCATGTCCATTTTGTTTCCATTCCTGCTCTATCTTTCTTTAACCATCAACATTAATACTTATGGAAAATGAAAAAAGCTATCTGGCACTGGGAGATTCATATACTGTAGGAGAAAGTGTTGATGCAGAGAAAACATGGCCAGTTCAATTAGTTAATTTCCTGAAAAAGAATAAGGTAGAGGTAGGTACTCCTAAAATAATTGCTACAACAGGCTGGACTACTAATGAACTTATTTCAGCAATAAAAGAGGAAAATATAAATAAAGAATTTGACCTGGTTTCTTTACTAATTGGTGTAAATAATCAATATAGAGGATATCCAATTGATCAATACAAAAAGGAATTTGAAGAATTATTACAAATTTCTATCATTTATGCAAATGATGATCCTTCCAAAGTATTTGTGCTTTCAATTCCCGATTATGGAGTCACTCCATTTGCTTCTGAAAGAAATCCTGAAAAAATAGGAAAAGAGCTGGATGAATATAATGCTATTGCCGAGGCGATTTGTAAGCAATATAAAGTGTGTTTTTTTGACATTACACCAATTTCAAAAAATGCCAAAAATGACCCTGAACTAGTAGCAGATGATGGTTTGCATCCATCGGGGAAAATGTATATGGAGTGGGTTGATTTGATTTGGAAGGATGTTTTTAAGATGATTTAACCTAAAACTAAAAAACCTGTTCCAATAAAACTAATAAGGCCTTATCGTGACAGGTTTGATATATTAGAAATTGTGTTTCGGATTAGTAGTGCCCATTAAACCTATCAAAAGCCGCCTTATCCAAAGCCTCTTGATGGTCTGGATGTGCAATACTGATTAGAGCTTTTGCCCTTTGTTTCAAGTTTTTACCATATAAATTCACCACACCAAATTCTGTGACTATAAAATGCACGTGTGCACGGGTAGTGGTTACACTTGCACCTTCTTTCAGGAATGGCACTATCTTGCTTTCTCCTCTTTTGGTAGATGAAGAAAGTGCAATAATAGGTTTACCCCCTTCCGATAATGAGGCTCCTCTTATAAAATCCATCTGACCACCAACCCCTGAGAATTGTTTCGGACCAATGGAGTCTGCACAAATCTGCCCGGTAAGATCCACTTCAATCGCGCTATTAATGGCAATTACCTTCGGATTTTTCCTAATGATGGCGGTATCATTAGTAAATGCAGAATCCTTCATGGCCACTATTGGGTTATCATGTAGAAAATCGAATACTTTTTGAGTGCCCATCACAAAGCAGGAAGTGATTTTATGGGGTAAAACTTTTTTGTCTTCTCCAGTAACCACACCTTTTTCCACCAAATCAATTAAACCATCGGAGAACATTTCGGTGTGAATGCCCAGCCTTTTATGATTTCCCAATTGAGATAGTACAGCATCAGGTACTCCTCCAATTCCCATTTGTAAAGTTGCTCCGTCTTCCACTAATTCAGCAATATATTTCCCCATTTTAAATTCTTCAGGGCTGATCTGTCTTCTTGGAACAATCTCCATAGGTCGATCCACCTCCACTAATTCATCAATTTGGCTGATATGAATCATTCCATCTCCATGGGATCTCGGTGCCTTTGGATTAATTTCTGCGATAATATATTTGGCACTATCTAATGCTCCAAGGGTGACATCTACTGAGGAGCCTAATGAGCAATAGCCATGTTTGTCGGGGGGAGTAACCATTAATAAAGCAACATCTACCGGAAGAATTCCTCTTCTAAATAATAGTGGAATTTCACTTAAAAATATGGGGATATAGTCAGCATTTCCATTCTGAACAGCTTTTCTGGCATTACTTCCCACAAAGCAGGCATTATGCCGGAAACTACCTGAAAGCTCGGGGTTGGTATACGGAGCAGGGCCTTCCGTGTGGATATGGATTACTTCCACACCCTTTAGATCGTTGCCCCTAAGGCACATAGCATTTACTAATGATTGGGGAGCCATGGATACACTATGAACAAAAATTCGATCTCCTGATTTGATTTTTTTTACAGCATTCTCTGCTGAGGTGATTTTGGGTTGAAAGGCAGCGGTCATGATTGAGAGGGGAGGTTTATTAGCATGATTGCTAGGTTTTAAATATGAAAAATATTCCCAATATCCAGCCTCAGAGATGCTTTATTTGGAATGTTTTCAAACCCTCAACTGGCTGACTATTACGGAGGTAAATGTATAGCTGGAAACTCCTTTTCCTTATGACAATTGCTAGGTTTTATGCTAACTTTTGCCACCCAAAAAAACAGAAACAATCAATCACAATCGAAAGGCTGATCCATAATGTGATAAATCTGATTTCTGAAGGAATAATGCCACCATTCGGAGGTGATGGACTGGAACCCAAACATTTCCATAGTCACTTTTAAAAAAACTCTTCTGCTGAGGACTTCCTTGGGCAATTCTTGATAGGCATGATGGGAAATTTGACCGAAATGATCGTATGGAGAACCCATTTCCAATTCTTTTCCTGTAGCAATATCTACAAGAGAAACATCAACCGCATTTCCACGATTATGCATAGAACCTTTAGCGGGGTCGGCTACATATCTGGGGTCTGGAATTTTTTCCCACATCTTTTTTTGTACAGAAAGCGGACGGTAACAATCAAAAAGTTTTAATTTATAGCCAAGGGTATTGAGATAATTATTGAGGGAAATAAGAGAATCTGCTACCACTTTTCTAAGCAGACATTGTTCACAATCATAAAGAGGTGTTTTAGTGAAATTATCAGAACTGGCATATTTAATATCCAGATCAAAATTGTTATTGTACATGATCAGATTTACCAGGGCAGAATCCGGATAGGTTTTATAATCGATTTTTTTTTATCGCTTTAGTTTTAGGAGGAGTAACTGGCTCTGATTCTGGAAATTTTTCATCTGAAATTTCCTGCGTGATTTCCTCCTTTGATTCTTCTTTATTTTTTTCTGCTGGAGTATTACAACTGATGATAAAAATTAAAAAAAGAAGGAAGGTGTTTTTTTTAGTCATAAAAGGGGATTTTTCAGGCCTTTAATTTTCCTTTATCGGGAATTTTAAAAGCTATAAATTGATAATTTAAATAATAATAATGTAATTATGAGCCTTAAATCGAAAATGAAAAAATATACTCAAAAATATGAAACTAGTTCACGCCAATTTCAGATCAATTTTAGTTTTTTTTCTAATTCCAATCTATATCTGGTCTTGCCAAAGTAAGCAATCCGAAGAAAAGATGGAGGAAAAATCATCTGGTGAAAAACTTCCAAATATAGTGATCATTTTTGCCGATGATTTGGGTTATGCTGATGTAGGTCTATTTGGAGCAAAAGGGTTTACAACACCAAATATCGATAACATTGCCAGTAATGGTGCTAAGTTTACCAATTTTTATGTGTCTCAGCCTGTTTGTTCAGCCTCAAGGGCTTCATTACTTACAGGTTGCTATGCTAATAGAGTTGGTGTTTCAGGTGCATTTAGCCCGTATAGAGGAATTGGATTAAACCCGGAAGAGGAAACCATTGCCGAAATTTTAAAACCATTAGGATATAAAACAGCAATTTATGGCAAATGGCATTTGGGTAGTGAACCGGAGTTTTTACCCACTCGCCAGGGATTTGATGAATATTTTGGAATTCCATTCTCTAATGACATGTGGTCAAGACATCCTGAAAATGAACATCATAATTTTGGAGCCCTTCCATTAATAGAAAACGAAAATATAATTGATACACTGGAAGAGCAAAGTCAGATTACTACCTGGTATACTGAAAGAGCAGTGAATTTTATTGATAAAAATAAAGATGGACCTTTCTTTTTGTACTTGCCTCATTCTATGCCACATGTGCCTCTTTTTGTATCCGATAAATTTAAAGGGAAATCTGAAAAAGGGCTTTATGGAGATGTAATTATGGAAATTGACTGGTCGGTTGGGCAGGTGATGAAGGCGCTGAAAAGAAATGGTATTGAGGAGAATACTCTAGTTATCTTTACTTCTGATAATGGTCCCTGGCTTTCTTATGGAGGGCATTCAGGCTCAGCTTTACCCCTCAGAGAAGGAAAAGGATCGGCATGGGAAGGAGGCGTAAGAGTGCCTTGCGTGATGCAATGGCCTGGAAATATTCCGAAGGGGGTAGAAATTGATGAGGCACTTATGACAATTGATGTGCTGCCAACAATTGCTACAATCACAGGAGCAGAGTTACCTAAAAAGAAGATTGATGGGAAAAATATTTTGCCAGTCTTGAAAAATGAGGAAAATGCCACTTCACCTCATGATGCTTTATTCTTTTATTATAAATCCAATGAATTGCATTCCATGTTGAGTGGAAATTGGAAAATGTATTTTCCCCACAATTACAGAACCCTTGCAGGAGCAAAAGGTAGAAATGATGGCATTCCTATTAAGTATAGTTATGTGGATTTAGAAGAAGTAGAACTTTATGATATTGAAAATGATATAAGTGAAAAGAAAAATGTTGCAACAGAAAATCCTGATATTGTGGCTAAAATGGCTGTATTGGCTGACGAAATGCGAAAAGAATTGGGGGATAAACTTACCAAAACGGAAGGTTCAGGAAACAGACCTTTGGGAAGAATTGCCAGTGAAGGAAAATAGTGGAAAAGTTCAAATAGCTGAAAAATGAGTAAACCAAAAGTAGTAGTGTTGGGAGCCGGACTGGTTGGAAGCGTAATGGCCATTGATTTGTCCAAAAAATATGAGGTGACCAGTGTGGACAAGGATGAAGATGTTTTGGGAAAGCTTCAAATAAATCATGGAATAAATATAGTTATAGCAGATTTTGCTGATTTGGATCAGATCAAAAAAGTAATTTTTCCATTTGATTTGGTGATTGGGGCAGTTCCCGGATTTCTTGGTTTTCAGTTGACTAAAGCAGTAATTGAAGCAGGAAAAAATATGGTGGATATTTCCTTCATGCCGGAAGATTTTCTTGAATTGGATGAATTGGCAAGGGAAAAAAATATAACAGTAATCAACGATTGTGGAGTGGCCCCAGGAATGGGGAATATTATTCTGGGTTATCATCATGAAAGGATGGAAGTAGATACCTATGAGTGCCTGGTGGGTGGTTTGCCAGTGGTCAGGGAATGGCCTTATGAATACAAGGCGGTCTTTTCACCTATTGATGTGATAGAGCAATATACCCGTCCCGCTCGATATATCCAACATGGAAAAATGATTGTGAAAGAAGCACTTTCTGATCCAGAATTAATTTTCTTCGATCAGGTTGGAACATTAGAATCGTGGAATTCTGATGGCTTGAGATCACTTGCTAAAACCATGAAAATTCCTAACATGATTGAGAAAACACTGCGTTATCCTGGCTGTATTGAATACCTCAGAGTATTGAGAGATTCCGGCTTTTTTTCTTATGATTTGGTGGAGATAAATGGGCAGAAAATTCGCCCAATAGATGTTACTTCCAAATTACTTTTCGATAAATGGAAACTAAAACCAGGTGAAGAAGATTTTACCATTATGCGAGTAGTAGTTGCGGGAAAAGCAGATGGAAAGAATCAAAAAATCACCTACGATCTTTTCGACCGGTATGATAAGGAAACTTCCACTATTTCCATGGCAAGAACTACCGGGTTTACCTGTACTGCTGTATCCAGTTTATTATTAGAGGGAAAAATTGAAGAAAAGGGAATTTGCCCCCCGGAATATTTAGGTAGAAATGCCAGCAATTTTCAATTCATTTTGGATTACCTTGCTGAAAGGGGAGTGCATTATCAAAAAACAATAGAATAATCGGGAGGGTTGTTTTAGCTTTGAGGATTGAAAATTGAGAATAACAATATCTTTATCTTATTCAACCAGGCCATAAAAATGAAAAAATACAAACATATTTTCTTTGATCTTGACCATACTCTTTGGGATTTTGATCGGGCTTCCATGGAAACACTTAAAGAGCTTTTCTATCATTATAAAATTAATGAACATGCAAAAGTTACCCATGAGGATTTTGTAGATTGCTTTTGGGAAATTAACCATAAGTTGTGGGATAAATACAACCATGGATTAATTGATAAAGCTACTATAAGGGATCAAAGGTTTTTTATGGTTTATGAAAAATTTAAAATAGAAAAAAAACATATACCTACAGAAATAGGGATTTTATATTTGGAGAAATGCCCTCAAAAGCCTTACTTAATGCCATTTGCAGAGGATGTCCTGAATTATTTAAGAGATAAAAAATATCAGCTTCATATTCTTAGCAATGGTTTTGGGGATGTGCAATTCGTTAAACTACAAAAGAGTAATATTGCCCATTTCTTTGATTGTGTAATCACATCGGAAACTACAGGACACAAAAAACCAAGTAAAGAGATTTTTGATTTTGCTATTTCCTCTGTAAATGGAAATGGGAAGGATATGATCATGATTGGTGACAATCCTGAAACAGATATCATGGGGGCGATTAAAGCTGGTTGGGATTCTATTTTTTATAATCCTGATAAAAAAGAGATTCCTCATTCTTCTACTATTGAAGTAAAATCACTTGAAGAAATAAAGCAGTTTTTTTAATAAAAAAATTACACTAATGTTGCATGGAATCCTGCCAAAATTGAAAGGTTAATAGCCCAAAGAATAGGTGAAGAATTGTCAGTGATCAGTTTTAATGATCGGGTCGTACGGAAGTGTACAGTTTTTTGTTTCATTACCTTACATAAATTTTTTGTAACTCACTGATATTCTGAGTAATTATTTTTCTGGCATCACGTTTGGGATCTGTTAATAGACTTAAATGTATGCAATAATGATGACCAGGATAGAATATGTAATGAAAAATAAGTGGTATTCAATTTTTATATACCTGGGGTTAGTATTTGTCATTATTTATTTTATTTCTTTCCAAAGATCATCACAACCTTCTGGAACTTCCCCAATGAAAATCAGCCAACCTGATAAGAAGCCAGTTAATAAGTCCTTTAGTGTTAACTTGACCGGGTCCGTAAAAAAAATTATGGGTAATTCTTAATTTGCCACCTTTCTCCTTAAAAACGTAAGAAATGAGCCTTTAAAACCTGCCAAATAAACACAAAAAAATAACCCATCCGAATAATGCGAACGGGCTATAGATTTAACTCAATTTAAATTTGTGCTTAATCAGCTTCAGTAAACCACAGTGGTTTGGTATTGAAATCGGGATCTAATCCACCTATTTCTTCAAGAGCATCGCTATTCCAATCTACTTCCGAATATTGTCTTGGATACCACCTTTGAGCAGGTTTGCCATCGTTGGTTACAGAAAGTTCTTCTGGTAAAGTGAAACCTTTAAAAATATCACTGCTATAGTCATATCTTCTCAAATCTGACCATGTCTCATTATTTGTAAATAAAGCAATATACTTTTGTGTCATTATATCACTCAAGGTTAAAGTTTCACCATTTGCAGGAAGTCCATTAGCTATAAAATTTGAAATAGCAGCTGATTCTGCTCCTGCAAATTCCATATGAGATTTTACTCCTTCAACAAAAGCACTATAAGCAGTTCCTTTGTCTCCTTTTATGAAAGCAGCTTCTGCTTTTATAAATTGTAGCTCAAAATAGCTGATCAATGGATAAGGGTCATCATTATTAAAGATATATTGCCCATAAAATGTAGTAGCAATACCTGCTGTGTCTCCAACTGTTGGAGGAATACCAGTATATTCTCCATTTTCATCAGGATTTAGCATAAGTGTTAATCTTGGATCTTCAGTACCATTAAAATAGGTTCCATCCAGATAGCTTACGAAAAGTGAAGACGGATATCTTATGTTGAAATTACCTCTACTGGGGCCCATAAAACTAGAAGTTGCTGAGCTCTCTCCTGCAAATTGTACACTAGCATTATCGGTAACACTACCAAAGGACTGGTCTACCATGGAAATTACCATATCAGGGTTAAAGGCACTTTTGTTACTCAAATGACCAAGGTTTCTGGCTTTTATAGCATAACCAAACTTAATCCACTTTTCAATATCTCCATTATAGATATAATCACTTGAAGCAAAATCAGGATCAATTTCCCCAGAAAGGTTACTAAGAGCGGCAATGCCTTCATCACAAAGCTTCAATATTTCTCCATAGATAAACTCCTGACTATCATAGTCAAACTGTGTCAGTGTATTATCCCAGGCTTGAATGTACGGAAGCTCACCATGGTGATCTGTAGTGATTTGCCAGCTATAGGCTCTGATAATTTTGGCGATACCCGAATATACAGGTTGTCCGACTTCATCCCCCTGAACCACCATCTGATTCAGGTTTGACCCTATAGTCCAGTAATGGTTTCTGAATTTTTGAACTCCAGAATAGTAACTACTTCCATGCCTGTCTGAAAAATACCCTGTATTTCCATACGACCAGTTTTGAGTAATAGAGCCAACATATCTGCTGTCAAACATATCACCTTCAGCCATTGAATAAATTACTTGTGGCAGGTAAAGTGCTGGAGGAGCGGTTTGGGGTAAATATGGGTTATCATTTATATCCAGATACTCTTCACATGAGGATAATCCTATGAATAAGAGCATATAAAAAGCTAAATTTCTAATTAATAATTTCATATGTATAAATTCTTAGAAGTTAATTTTTAAACCAGTAGAAATTACTTTAGGCGATGGAAGAGAGAAATAATCAAATCCTCCTGCACCACTTCCTCTGGCTGATGCATTTAATCCGTTTACATCAGGATCAGGACCAGAATAGTTGGATAATAAGAACAGGTTATTTCCGGTAACATGAAGCTGAAGAGATTTGATGAATGAATTACCCAACAATGATTTTGGCAATGTATAGGATAATGTTACATCTCTTAACCTTAACCAATTGATATCCTTTTCTATGAAGTTTTGCTCTACCAGACCCAAAGCTCCTGTAGTAAAATAATCCTGATCTAATATTACTTCCTGCGTATTCGCCTCGCCAGATTCTGTTACTCCTTCAAATACTTTTGTAGTTCCCCTCACTGCTGTTAGGTCCGATTTTCCAAAAGCAGTAAGATATCTTGAAGTGGCATTGTAAACATCTCCTCCTTTCTTGATATCGAATAAAAATGAGAAAATGAAATTTTTGTACGAAAACCTATTGGTTAAACCTAATGTAAAATCAGGTTGCCTGTTTCCAATCATATCGAAAGAATTGTTCAGTTCAGGGTAGCCATCATCTCCAATAATTAACTGGCCTTCGTCATTTCTTAGCCATGAGTAACCTGTAATACTGTAATAAGATTCACCAGAAATATAACCACCTCTGGCATTTCCAGATAACCAGGAATCACTCAAATAAAACTCATCAAAATCAGCTGGTAATGAAAGAACTTTATTTCGATTAAGTGAAAAATTGGCTGTTACATCCCATATTAAATCTTTCCCTTTTACCACATCACCAGTAAGCATAATTTCCAACCCCTGGTTTTCAATTTCTCCAGCATTTACCAATTGAAGGATATATCCTGACACATAGCTAAGTCTTGGTGTTACGATTTGGTCTTTACTTCTCACATTATAGTAAGTCATATCCAGACCTAATCTGTTATTGAAGAATCTCAAATCCATACCCACTTCATAAGAAGTAGTGGTTTCAGGCATAATGTTTTCGTTGGCTCCAAATACACTTACCTGGAATCCGCCACCTGTTCTGGTAAATTCATTTAAAGCAGGAGAGGTCTGGTGAGTGGGCGCATCTTTACCCACCTGGGCAATCGATCCTCTAAGTTTCCCAAAAGTAAATATTCCACCTTCCATATTCAATGCTTCGGAGAATACAAAACTTGTACTTACTGATGGGTAAAAGAAGCTATTATTTTGCTTTGGTAATGTTGATGACCAGTCATTTCTTCCTGTTACGGTAACAAAAAGCATATTTTTGTAATCAGCTTTTAGTTCGCCAAATACACTCACCAATCTCCTTCTGTAACCTTTTACACTTACTTCCCTAGTAGCTGGATCAGTATTTATAATTGAATAAAAATCAGGTACTTTAATGTCTTCACCATATTGGCTGTCTACCCTGTAGTTTTTATCTTCTACACTGTTTCCCAGTGTGAGGGTGGTATTAACATTACCAAATTTCTTTTGTGCAGTTACTAAAACAAAAGAGTTCATCAGCCTGCTTCTGGCATTATATTCGGCCATTAAACCACCTACAGCGTTTGCCCTGCTTCTATTAGGGTAACTTTGCGTAGATTCTGCATCATAAGCAGTTAAACCATATGAGTTATACATATCCAATCCAACTCTACCAGTGGCAGATAACCAGTCTGTAAATTCATAATTTACACTACCATTTAGTAAAGTTCTATCTGTTTCATCGGTTACACTATTATTATTTATACTGAAATAAGGATTTTCAATAAAAACATCTTGTTCTTCAAAAGAACCACTTTGGTTACTCATGTCTAATTGTCCTGGCCATAATAAACCATATTGATAGAAACTACCAGATCCTTTTGATGCTCGGGAAGCTTCAGATCGGATATAAGAAGCAGTACCATTAAAGGTTAATTTTTCAAAAGGATTAGCAGAAATATTTAATCTCAAAGAATTTCTGTCATATCCTGTATTGGCTACAGAACCATCTTGGCTTAACAAACTTCCTGATGCCCTGTAAGTAACATTTTCATTTCCTCCACTTACACTCAGGTCATGCGATTGTGCAAAACCAGTTCCAAAGAAATTCTCTGCATTATTGTAAATGGGGGTTCCTTCAGGTGTTTTTGCTCCCCATTGGGAAAAATTCAGCTCATTATCAACTCCTTCACTTCCCTGATTATAACCGTTATAGGTTTCATGGAATCTGGTATTTCTTTCAAACCTGAAATCATTGTTGTACACAATAGATGCCTTACCTTTTTTCCCTTTCTTAGTTGTGATAATAATAGCTCCGTTGGCGGCATCAATGCCATAAAGTGCGGCTGCAGAAGGACCTTTAAGTACCGTTACACTTTCAATATCCTCAGGGCTAATGTCCATTGCCCGGCTGGTATAATCAAAATTTCTGTTAGGTGTTTCTGAAAATAAACTTCCACCACTGAATGTAGTATTATCAATTGGAACACCATCTACCACAAATAAGGGCTGGTTATTTCCATCAAGAGACGTTCCTCCTCTGATTACGATGCTAGATGACGACCCCGGTAATCCCGTAGTATTGGTAACATTTACCCCAGCAACCCTGCCCTGTAGCGAAGTAATTACATTTGGTCTGCTGGTTTCTGCAAGGTCTTTTCCTGCAACCTCCTGTATAGAATACCCTAATTCTTTCTTTTCTTTCTCTACCCCAAAGGAGGTGACCACAATATCGTCCAGCATGGTAAATTCTGTTTCCAGAGCTATTACCAATTGGGATTTATTATTTATTGCAACCTCTTTGGATTTAAACCCAACGAATGAAAATACCAGTACTGAATTAGCTGAAGGAACACTCAATTGAAACTTACCTTCACTATCGGTAATGGTACCATTTGTGGTGCCTTTTATTAAAACATTTACTCCTGGTAATTCCATGTTATCTTCTTCTGAAATGACAGAACCAGAAATAATTAAATTTTGCGCTATTGCCCCAGGTGGTAGATAAGCACATAAACTAAGAATTGAAAAAAGAAGTAAAAATTTTCTCATAATATAGTAGGTTTTTTTTGAAAAAAAATGATATATAATTACACTACATCCAAATGATACTTTTGAAAACCTTTGCCATGATATATTAGACCAACCTATTGATTAATTTACAGGTGGTTAGTCTAATAAGAAAATATCATAAGGATATAGAGTGTAATTATTGGTTTATTTAAGTGTTGTTTTTTAGCTGAATAAATAGAAATATTCATTCATTTTTTACTTTGTTATTTTGATTGTGTTCAATGTGCCGTTTTCTAATAAATGATCTTCAGAATTTTATTGAAATTTGAAAGAAAATGAACTTCAGATTTCCTTTTCCAATAAGAATTCAATCAGTTTTAGGTAAAGGTTAAAAGAATTTGGTAATTAAATCACTTTCTGGTTTTGGCTGCCAAATTTATTTTTTATGGGTTGGTTAATTCTATAGAAACAAACATAGGAGTAATTTATAAGATTTGCAATATTTTGCGTTTTAATTATTTATAAAAAAGCAAAATATTGCAAATCATCGATTTTTTATACTTTTGAAATAAAAAATTTACTAGATTTACCTGTGACATAACAATTACCACTGTGTTAAAAGAAGAAAGACATACCACCATTTTGAATGAAATTAGGATCCATAACCGTGTTTTATTAACAGATTTATCTAATTTGTTACAGGTTTCAGAAGATACTGTTAGGAGAGATTTAAAGGAACTGGATCATAAAGGGCAAATTAAGAAAGTGCACGGGGGAGCAATTTCTACTGGTTATCATTCCCATAATCAGATTTATGCTCATGATAAAAAAGTTGTAATTGCCCAAAAAGCCATAAAATTATTAAAGTCTGGGCAAAATGTTCTTATAACGGGTGGTACAACCAACTACGAATTGGCTAGACTCATTCCCTCTAAATTAAAAATTACTTTTATTACTCCTAGTTTATCTACAGCTTCTCAACTTTTGTCCCATAAACATATAGAGGTGATTTTTTTAGGAGGCAGGCTTTCACATGAAGGGCAAATTGCTTTGGGAGGTAGCGTGGTAAATTCCCTTTCGGAAATTCGAGCTGATTTATGTTTTTTGGGCACTGGATATTTGGATACTGTAAATGGGCTTACTGAATTTGATTGGGAAGTAGTACAAATAAAGAAAGCAATGATCAAATCTTCTGATCATGTAGTTTCCCTTGCCATTTCTGAAAAATTAAATTCATCTCAGCGTTATAAAGTCTGTGATATGGATAGTATAAATACCATGATAACAGAATTGAACCCAGATGATCATATTCTGGATTCTTATCGTAAAAATGGTATTAAGATTTTATAAAAAAGTTTAAGAGAGAATTTTGAAACCTGTCTTTTCCTTGGGAAGGGGAAAGAAACTCAATCTCTACTCATTCTTCCTGATTTGAAAGTTGCTCTATTTTTTTCATTAATTCTTCTGCTTCAGCAGTTTTGAGGTCGCTGGCTTTTCTATCAGAATGAGAAAGTTTGAATGCTTCATCCAATAATTTTCTGTACTTTTCTCTTAGCAAATCTATTTCAGTTTTCTTTTTAAATATTCCAAACATAATAATTATAGGTTTTCCCTGGATAACCAATTCAATCATGAATTGTTTGGATTAGTTTTTTATGCCTGGCAACTTAAAAATCCCAATTCTCATAAGTGAAAATTATTAGCGTGATTGATTTGAATATGCAGGATTATTCCTTTTCATATAAATCTTCCAATTCGGTATTGGCTAAATCTACCAGAAATTCTCCGATATTTTCTGCACAGGCAGCCAGGTATTTTTCCCCTTTCTCAGCTGAAGATTTATAAGGATTTCCTACACCTGTATCCTTTGTCACCTTGGTCCATTTCCTCTGTGTTGTCACCCAGCCTTCCTTCAAAGCTTTAATTTTAAAAGGATTGGCCTTCCCATCTCCAGCTTCGGAAAGTGGTCGGACCAATTCTGGAGCAATATGCATAATGGCACTGGTTTCCATTTCCCCTGCATGGTCTCCAGGTTCATCAAAATACAAATTCCAGTCAACAGCCTGAAACCAGTTGAGTGCACAAACAAAAACATCCGGATAGAAAAAGGACATTTCTCTTATGATTTGCTTGAAATGATTTCCGCCATGTCCGTTCATGATCACCAGCTTTTTAATATTTTGTCTGGATAACACATCAACAATATCTTTGAGTACCGCGATTTGTGTACTTAAATTCATATTCAGACAAAGTTTTACATCAAGTTGTCCTGTGTTTAATCCAAGAGGTACGGTAGGTAGTACGATCACTTTTCCTCCATTTTCCCATGCATTTTTGGCAGATGCTGCTGCTACAAAATCACACTGGATATTATCAGTAGCATATGGTAAGTGGTAATTATGGGCTTCAGTAGCTCCCCATGGTAAAATGGCGATTTTGTAATCTGTTTTTTTTACTGTTTTCCAATTGGTTTCGGCAAGGATATAAGGTCTTTGATTTTCCATTTTATAGATTTTGATCTTGAATTTAAAATAACTTCTATCAAGCTATAAAGCCATTAATTAACTCAGGTATTTAAAAGAATAAATTTGTTAGGGGAAATGCAAACCTTTTTGGGGTAAGAATTCCTGATTGAGTTGTGGAATTTACTGGATTAGCTGTTTTTTCCTCAATAACCATTAAATTTAATGATGAGAAGGATTTTACTCAAGGTTTTTTAGTTAGTCTTAATAGTTATTCTTTACTTCAGATGAATTCCCAGATGGCTTGGGAAATACTAGTGAACCATTAGGTCATTATTTAATGGATCACCATTTTAAAGTAGGAGCCAGAGGTTGCGATCATGCAGTTAACAAATTTAAAAAAATGAATTTGTGATTTTTTTAATGCTTTTTTATATTGGTTGTCAGTGTGTTATGTTATTTATTTAACTTTCTTTAAAAATATTTACAATATAAGGTTATATGAAATACATTTACTTCCACTAACTAAGTAACATGACTATTTTAAATAGTTAGTTGGTTAGTTAAAATGCAAAAAAGAATTCTTTAAGGAGCCCCAATATTGGGGCTTTTTATTTTTAGTACAATTCATAACTCTTCTCACCCATAATTTTTCTTGTTTCACCCTTACAAAATATTTATTTTTCAGTTAGTAATAGAATTTCAATTTTGAGTTATTTAACTTTAGGTTGAATACTTTAAAGGACAATTCATTAACTAATGAAAAAACTTCCACAATTCCATTTCTTGCTAATAATTTCAATTTTAGTTTCTTTTTCTTCCTTTGCCACGTATTACCAAAAGCCTTTTGAAGGAGATTCTGTAACGATCACCTATGCAAAGAAAGATGGTGAAGAGTTGAAAATGGATGTGTTTTCCCCAAAAAGACCATCAGGAAAATTACCACTAGTTATTTTTTTGCATGGAGGGGGCTTTAGTGGAGGAAATAGAAAAGGAGGAACTGAGTTTTGTAAAGAGTTGGTGAAAGAAGGTTATGTAGCTGCCACTATCAGTTACAGGCTTTATATGAAAGGAAAGTCATTTAGTTGTGACCAACAATTAGGAGAAAAAGTAAAGGCTATCCAAATGGCTTCTAATGATTTAAGAAGTTCTGTGAAATATTTTATTGATCATCAGGATGAGTTGAGTATTGATCCTGAAAAAATCATTATTTCCGGAAGTAGTGCCGGAGCAGAAACAATTCTTCAGTCTGCCTTTTGGCCAATGGATAAAATGGATTTTGATGAACCAGTTCTTGATAAATCATTCAAATTTGCCGGACTAATTTCCTTTGCCGGGGCGGTAATGGACCTGAATTTAATAAACGAAAATAGCACTATTCCCACACTTTTATTCCATGGGACTTGCGATAATTTAGTGCCCTATGCCACTGCTGCCCACCATTATTGTGAGTGGGATGCTCCGGGCTGGCTAATGCTTTTTGGTTCTTATTCCATTGCTGAAAAGGTTAAACAGATTGGAGGTTCAGTAGAATTATACACTTTCTGCGGGGCAGGCCATGAAATAGCAGGTTCACCTAAAACACAAAATCTGGAGGAGATCAAGAGCTTTATAAAAAAAGCAATTCTCAATGGTCAAAAAGTACAAGGGTATTTTATTATCCCTACTAAAAATTGTAATTCCAAGCCTATCCCAAATGGGATTTGTGAATGAATAGATTAGGATAATTCTTTATTCTTTTAGATAAAATTCAATTCTTTGCTTAAAATATTTATTCTAAATTAAAGAAATAAATCATGCTCTAAAATGACAGGAGAGAAGGAAACGTTACATCAATGCAAGAATTGTAAGAATGAATTTGCAGGTAAATTCCGCAATCTGTATGGAGAAAAAAATCTTGATGAAGGAGAGAAAAGTATTGGTTTCTTTTTAAGTCAGTTTGTATTTGCTCTTTTCAATTTTGATAATAAACTTTTCCAAACCCTAAAGTTACTCTTTAGCCAACCTGGCAGACTTACCCACGAATATATTCATTGGTAGAAGGAAACCATTTATCAAACCTCATTCATTGTTCCTGTTAATTACAGTAAATAGATGTGCAGAATTAAATATACTTAATAAGTACCTCAACTTTTTGATAATGAGATAAAAGTACTCAATATAAAATAGTACTGGTACTTAATCTATTTAAGCACCAGTGCTCCACACCGGGCACTATTATTTCTGAGAAATATTAATCTCTCTATCA
>JAHQVQ010000302.1 GCA_019634305.1 Flammeovirgaceae bacterium
GTATCCCTTTTTTATTTTCAGTTACATCAAGATAGGCTTCGTCTAAAGAAAGTGGTTCTACTAAATCTGTATATTGAAAAAAAATTTCTCTGAGCTGTTTTGAAACTTCCTTGTAAACCTCAAATCTTGATTTGGCAAAGATGATATGGGGGCATTTTTGAATAGCAAGCTTTGAAGGCATTGCCGATCTAACTCCATATTCACGAGCTTCATAACTGGCAGCAGCTACAACACCTCTTTCAGATGAACCTCCAACTGCTAATGGTCTTCCCCTATATTCGGGAAAATCTCTTTGTTCTACGGAGGCAAAGAAAGCATCCATATCAATATGGATAATTTTTCTCAAATTTTGTTTTTTTACCAAATTTAGTGGAAATTGGATTATTCTTTTAGGTAGGAATAGATAAAATTAGGATAAAAAAAAATATTTAATTCTTTATTAGTTTCTTTTTGATTTTTTAAAACTGAAAACTCTAAATTTTAAAAACAATGAAATTAAAATTCTTCTTTTTGACCTTGCTTTTTAGTAGTTTTTTTATACCCGATAATTTATTTGCTCAAGGCTTTTATATAGGAGGAAGTGTGGGTAATTCATTCAGAAATAAATCATTAGAAAATATTAGTGGTAATGACTTTATAGTAGATGAAAGTACTGTTGGTTATAAAGTGTTTGCAGGATTTGGTTCGGGTTTTTTGGGGCTTGAGGGTGGTTACCGGGATTTAGGAAAAGTAGAAGGACAACAAAACTCAGTCAATTTTGAAACCAAAACTACAGGATGGGATATTGCTGCCAGAGGTAAAATTAGTCTTGGGCCTGTAATAGCATTTGGGAAAGCAGGAATTTTTTTTGGGAATTATAAGAACACTATTAATCTGCAGCCATTGGATGATGAGGCTACATCTACTTTCATGTGGGGATTGGGTGCTGGAGTAAAGTTGGGAATGATAGGAATTCGCTTGGAATATGAATCTCTTGATCTAAGCGAAGATAATAAACTATCCATGCTATCCCTGGGAGGTACAATTCATCTTGGTGCAAAGTAGAGTAACTTTTGTTGGTTTTTTAGCCTTTACTTTTAGGGATATTTCTTCAGTATTTCAAGTATTAACTATGGCACCTGTATTGTTTAAAAGCATTACAGGTGTTTTTGTGTTTTTATTTAGTTCTGTTTGATTTAAAATTTGTTTTTACGTAATAATACGTAAAAACAAAAAAACTCTTTATGTTTGCCTAAGTATTGAAAGGAAAGCTAATACGTAGTTTGAATTTTGGTATTTCCAATAGAATTGAATTTTAGGGATTGAATAGATGTGCAGAATTAAATATACTTAATAAGTGCCACAACTTTTTGATAATGAGATAAAAGTACTCAGTATAAAATAGTACTGGTACTTATAAAAATTAAAATAATAGTTATCAGAGTTCTTCTAAGGCAACAAAAATCAAGCTTCTAAGTTTTGATTCCGTTCAAATGAGGGCATTTCATATGAGTTGGATTGCTTTTTTTCTTTGTTTCTTCAGTTGGTTTGGTATTGAACCAATGTTAAACCTTGGAGTAGAACTATTTGTGAATTCGACTTGAACCTGTAGTGGTAGAGTAAAAGTTTTAAGTATAATTCAGTAGGAAAAAGAGGTCTTGGTTTTTAGAACCAAGACCTCTTTTTTTTCAATTGTTGAAATTTTAGTTAAAGGGAGGGTATAAAAAAATATTTTGGAGGATTACTTAGGTAGTAATACTATAAAAATCCTAGATAATATTAAGTATTTATACGTATTTATAAGAAAAATAAAGCAAATTATAAATTTAATACGTATTTTTGTTACGTAGTTACTGGGATTCAATTAAGACGTTTCCAATAATTGTAATGATAAAAGAATTAGCTATAAAGATAAATTTACAATCCTCTTCACGTAAATGGTTCGGTAATGGAGGCCTCTTGGCCTCCACTACTTTATTTTTGAGGATTGAATAATTAACAACTAAAATAGGGGTAAGTAAGGAGTTTTGGGCAAGGTTTAAGTTAACTATATTCGTTTTTACAGTCTCAAATCCTTACTTATTTTCCTTTAAATAACAGAAAGGTAAATAACAACAAGCCTTTAACAATGAGAGGATTTTAAATTATAATTATCATGAATACTGGCAAATCAGATTCTTTTAAATCTACATGTTCCTATTGTGGAGTTGGGTGTGGCATAGTCGTGAAAAAGGACAAAAGGGGAAATCTTGAAGTAGAAGGAGATAAAGACCACCCTGTAAACAGAGGGATGTTGTGTTCGAAAGGTATGAATTTACATTATACCGTTTTGGATAAAAGTGACAGGCTTACACATCCAAAAATGAGATGGAGTAAAAATCATCCTCATCAACAGGTAGATTGGGATACAGCACTTAATAGGGCTTCTGCTGTTTTTAAAGCTTTAATTAAACAGTACGGCTCAGACTCAGTAGGATATTATGTATCTGGCCAGTGCTTAACAGAAGAATATTATTTAGTAAATAAATTAACAAAAGGATATATAGGCACAAATAACATTGACACTAACTCCAGACTTTGCATGAGTGGTGCTGTGATGGGTTATGTGAAAACTTTAGGCGAAGATAGTGTGCCAATAGCCTATGATGATATTGAAATAGCCGATTGTTTTCTAGTAGCAGGAGCAAATCCTGCCTGGTGCCATCCCATTTTATTCAGAAGATTAGAACAACATAAGGAGGAAAATCCTAATGTAAAATTAATTGTAATAGATCCGCGTGTGACACAAACTTGTGCCATGGCTGATTTACATATTCAATTAAGGCCTGGAACTGATACTGTTTTATATCAGGCCATCGGTAGGGCATTAATTGAAAATGGTGATATTGATCTGGAATTTATCAGAAATAATACTGATGGATTTCAGGAATACAGAAAATTGGTAATGCAGAAGACTTTAAAAGAAGCTTCTGCTATTTGTGATGTTCCTTTACATGTAATAGAGAAAGCTGCAAGGTATATTGGTGAGGCGAAAGGGTTTATTACCATGTGGGCTATGGGGCTTAACCAAAGTACAGATGGTGTAAATAAAAACCTTTCCCTTCTTGATCTTAATCTAATTACCGGGCATCTTGGTAAACCAGGTTCTGGTCCTTTTTCTCTAACAGGGCAGCCAAATGCCATGGGAGGAAGAGAAGTAGGTGGAATGGCTTCTTTATTGGCGGCTCACAGAAATCAGGCTAATCCTGAACATAGAAAAGATGTAGCGGATTTTTGGGGAGTGGAGTCTGTGCCGGACAAGCCAGGATTAACCGCTACTCAAATGTTTGAGGCATTGAAATCCGGGAAAATGAAGGCGATTTGGGTGGTTTGTACCAATCCATCTGTAAGTATGCCGGATGCCCGAATAGTGGATGAAGCCATGAAAATGGCAAAATTCGTGGTAGTTCAAGATATTTCCAATAGATCGGATACTACAAAATATGCTGATCTTTTGTTACCTGCAGCAGGTTGGTTAGAAAAGGAAGGCACTATGACCAATTCGGAAAGAAGGATTACCTATCTTTCTAAAGTGGTTGATGCTCCTGGTGAAGCCTTACCAGATTGGGAAATATTCTGCCGATTTGCTAAAAAAATGGGTTATGATGGTTTTGATTTTAAAAATCCTTCAGAAGTATATGATGAACATTGCGCCTTAACAAAAGGAACAAATATTGATATTTCTGGTCTAAACTATGACAGGTTGAAGAATGAAGGTTCATTCCAATGGCCTGTGCCTCACAAAGACCATAAAGGAACTCCTCGATTATTTACGGATAAGGTTTTTTATACAGCTTCCAAAAAAGCTCAAATCCATATTGATGGACCAACTGTTGAAGCGGAACCGCTTTCGGATGACTATCCGTTAATTTTAACTACTGGAAGAATCAGGGACCAATGGCATACTATGACCAAAACCGGAAAGGTAAATAAGCTAAATAAACATATTGGTAAGCCATTTTTGGAAATGCATCCGATTGATGCTGATTTCAGAGGGCTTACTGAAAATGATACTGTAGTTATTAATAATGAAAGGGGAGAGGTAAGGGTAAATGTGTCCATTACAGATAAAATTAAACAAGGTGTAGTATTCTTACCTATGCACTGGGGAAAAATATTGAATCAGGATTTTGGAAGGGCTAATAATATAACAAGTAGTGCTTATGATCCGGTATCTAAACAACCCGGATTCAAATATTCTGCAGTTGAAGTTTCTAAATACATTAAAGAGTGGCAAAAGATTGTTATCGTTGGAGCTGGTGCAGCTGGATATAGGTTTATTAATACTTATAGGGAGATTAATCAGGAGGATGAAATCCATGTTTTTTCCAATGAAAAATATCCCTTTTACAATAGAGTTTTACTCCCCGAATATGTAAATGAGCAGTTAGATTGGGAAGATTTGGTAAAGTTTAAAATGGGAGAATTTGAAAAGCTCAATGTGCATTTGCATGTTTCGAATAGTGTGATGCAGGTAGATCGGGATACAAAAACCGTTACGGATAGCAAAGGAGAAAAACATTGCTATGATATACTGATAATGGCTACTGGAAGTCGGGCTTTTGTTCCTTCGGATGTGCCTATTCACCTTCCCGGAGTATTCACTATGCGAAACCGCCATAATGCAGACCAGCTGAAAAATGTATTAAAACCTGGAGGGCATGTAGTAATTGTAGGTGGTGGATTATTAGGTTTAGAATTGGCTGCAGCGCTTAAAGAAATTGATGTTAATATTTCGATTGTGCAACTTGGATCCAGACTAATGGCAAGGCAATTGGACCCAATGGCCAGTAGGTTGCTTCGGCAAACAATTGAAGAAATGGAAATTCAATTGTATTTGAATGACCAGGTACAGAACTTAGAAGTAGGTGAAGAAGATTCGGGTGTTTTTGCTCATTTAAAATCAGGTAAATCTTTACAATGTAATGCCATTGTTTATGCGATTGGTACTCGTCCGAATATTGAATTAGGAAAAGCTGCTAATTTGAAATCTGGTAGAGGTTTGGTGGTAAATGATTATTTACAAACCAGCGACCCTACTATTTTTGCGATGGGAGAGATTGCTGAACACAATAGAAAATTTAATGGAATTACTGCTGCTGCAGAGCAACAAGCAGATATAGCTGCAAGGTTTATTTCTGGCGATGCAACAAGTATCTATACGGGTTCAGTTCCAATGAATATCCTGAAGTTTTCTGATCTTGATCTTGCTTCTATAGGAATTCCAGAAATTCCAACGGGCCGGGATGATTATGAAGAAATAATTTTCCTTGATCAGGCCAAGACTTATTATAAAAAATGTATTATCCATCAAGATAAATTGGTGGGAGCCATCCTTTTAGGAGATAAATCAGAATTTGCAGAATTCAAAAGTTTGATTGAGGAGAAAATTGAATTATCGGATAAAAGAACTGAATTGTTGCGATCAAAAAGTAACAAAGAACCAGTAATTGGTCCTTTAGTTTGCTCTTGTAGTAATGTAGGGAAAGGGAATATTGAAAAGGCTATTGACGGAGGTTGTACCGTATTTAATGACCTTTGTACCCAAACAGGAGCTGGATTAGGTTGTGGAAGTTGCAAACCAGAAGTTAAAAATATTCTGGATGGAAAGATGGAAGTAGTGAGGTGAACAATCAATTGGGAACTGTTAATTTTGAGCAAAAGCATTAATTAAAATGGTAATACAAAAAAGGGATTTAGTAAGGGTATTTGTAAAGGGAGGAATTATCTCTCCGGGAGACCTTTTAAAGATAATTGAAACAGCTAAAGAATTTGGAACTGATTATGTTCATTTCGGTTCCCGACAAGATGTATTATTTCCGGTTAGTAAGAAAAATAAAGAGAAATTAAATCAAACCTTCAGTTCTATTCAGACTGAATATGATGTGGATGGGGAGGAATATCAAAATGTGGTCAGTTCTTATGTGGCGCATGATGTGATGCCTAAAACCTCATGGCTGGCTCCTCATATTTACCATTATGTTTTAGATACATTTAAGCATAGACCCAAATTTAAAATAAATATTGTGGATCCGGCACAGAGTCTGGTGCCTTTGTTTACCGGAAACATCAATTTTATTGCTTCTTCTTCCGATAATTATTGGTTTTTATACCTCAGGTTTTCTGAAATAAGCGAAAAGCCTTTTGGATTACCTATTCTTATTTATGGTTTTGACCTTGCCAAGGTTTCAAAAGCCATTGAAGATATGAAGCCTCTGGAAAATAATATGAGTTATGAAGATATTTATAAAAAATTATTGGTTGATGTTCCCATAAATACTCAGCCTATAGAGCATGACCTTATTTTTCCTGATGGGAATTTTCCTTATTATGAAGGAATGAATAGGGAAGCTGCAGATAAATATTGGTTAGGGCTTTATTGGAGAGATAATCACTTCAATATTAAATTTCTGAGGGAGTTATGTAATTTGTGTCTGGATACCAAGATAGGAAAAATAAGTTTAACTCCCTGGAAGTCCTTTATTGTTCATGGAATTTTGGAAAAGGACAAACTTTCTTGGGAAAAACTGATGGGTAAGTTTGGTATAAATATGCGGCATTCTGCCTTAGAATTAAATTGGCATTTGCCTGTTCTGGATGAGGAAGCACTTGAATTAAAGAACTTTTTAGTAAGGGCACTAGATCAGCAGGATATCAGTACTTATGGTCTTACTTTTACCGTAAAAACAAGTAGGAAACTAGTATTGTTTACTTCTGTTGTAATTGAGAAGAGTGAAAAGGTGGAAGAACATGAACCTGATACTTATAATATTCTTTATTCTAAGGATTTTAATCCAAACCTTACTGAGTATTTCTATTATGCCAAAAAGGTGACCAAGGAGATATTACCTCCATTGCTTATAGAACTTAGTCATATGTATTATGATCAGTTGGATGTGAATTTTAAAAAGGAACAGAAAAAGGAATTGGAACGGAAAAAATCTTCTTCATATAGTATGTACCAATGTGGTAATTGCATGACGGTTTATGATGAGCAATATGGAGAGGAGGCGGCTGGAATTGAGAGTGGCGTTTCCTTCGATGATTTGCCAGAGACTTATTCTTGTCCATTGTGTGGAAATGAAAAGTCTAATTTTGTAAAAATTTCTTAGGAGTTTATAATAAAAGGTGAACTCAACGTGAATTGTGAGTTAGGGATAATATGGTCATTTCAATGATCAGTTATCCCTTTTTTTATCTATTCTATTTTTGAGCGTTTAATTTTACTTCCTCCATAATTTTAGTTTCTCCAAATTTAGATCCCAATGGAACCCGGTATTTTTGAAAAGGGATAGCTAATAAATTACCAATATTATCATTTTCCTTAGCCTCCATGTGAGTATCTATCCCATAAATAAGTGCTTTGGTATTTTCTACTTCTGCAAAGGTTCTGAACATTCTATCCCAAAAAGAAAAAATATTTCCAAAATTTGTATCAGTTAGTGGTTGTTGGTAATGGTGATGAACCTTGTGCATATTTGGGGTGATAAATACAAAAGATAATATCTTATCTACCTTTGCGGGCATATTCAAATTTGCATGAGTAATATGGGCAAACAAAACTGAAAGACTTTGATAAAGCATCACTATTCCCATTGGTGCACCAACAATCATTACTGCACAAATAGTGAAAAAAATTCTAAAAACAGTTTCTCCCGGATGATGTCTGAGCCCTGAAGTAACATCAATGGTGGTATCACTGTGGTGAACCAAATGAAACTTCCACATCCATTTTACTTTATGTTCTAGCCAGTGGATAAAATAGGCTCCAATTAGATCCAGTAATAAAATTCCAATAATAACCTGTCCCCATAAGGGTAATTCTACTATATGTAATAAGCCAATTTTATTGCTATAGGTAAAATCTGATGCCCAAAGTAAAGCTCCTGCCAAACCAAACCCTACAATTGCTGTAGTAAGGTTGAAAAACATATTTAATGCGCCATGTCTGATCTTTTTATATTTAAACTTAAAAAGCGGCAAAAACCCTTCTAAAATCCAGAAAAATACGATTCCACCTAATAAAAGTCCTGTTCTAAAACTGGTGGGTACATGATCGAAAAAATTGATTAAAGCTTCCATTTTTTATGTTTGATAAAATGAGTTGTCAATATTGGATAAGTAATGGTACTTTTTGCTGTAGAACAAATATAATTATCTTATTCCTATTTTTTGAAGTGGACTATTTTTAAATAGAAGTTGTCTAAGGATTTAATGTATTAGCGAAAATGGAAGGCAAAACAGGCCATTTGCAGCATGAAGTAATAACTTTATACAACTTCATAAAGATCACTTTCCTTTTAATGGAGTAGCTTATCCTTATTTCCCTTGATTTCACTAATAATGATACAAAGTGAAATTTATTTCTGTATTTGGAGCATTAAATCTTTTAATTTGCCACTAAATATTCGTATAGAACTACTAATAGGAAGAAGAAAAAAATGAAGATATATACCAGATCGGGAGATAAAGGGAAAACAGGTGTTTATGGAGGACAAAGGGAATTTAAGGATTCTCCGAGGATCGAATGCAACGGAACATTAGATGAAGCCAATTCTACTATAGGCTTGCTTCGGTCTAAATTACCTACCGACCATGACTGGCAGGAAAAGCTTCAAAAAATCCAGGTAGATATGATGGATATGATGTCGCATTTGGCCACTCCATCGGATGCTAAAAAATTAAATAACAACAATAAGCCGGAGGATGGACCCGGTTTTTGTGAAAAATGGATTGATGCCTTGGAAAGTGAAATGAAAGAGCCATCCGATTATTTTTTATTGCCAGGTGGAAATGAAATATCTGCCCTTTGCCATGTAGTCCGAACACAGATGCGAAGAGGAGAACGAAGATTGATAACCTTAATCAAGGAAGATCCTGAAGGTGTAGATGATTATATACTTGCCTATATCAACAGGTTATCAGATTTGTTTTTTACCCTTTCACGAGCAGAAATGGATAAACAAGGAGTAGTAGAGGAAAAATGGAAGCCTTTTATTTATAAAAAGTTTAGGTAATCGAAATGTTTTTGGAAGATGATTTAGGGTAGCCTGACATTTGGATTATATTTCAAAATCTTTTTAATCCATCAGTTTTTTACCACAATGGGGGCAGTATTTAAATGCCTCCTTTTTACTTTTGTCCTTTTTTGATTTTTCTTTTTCTCTGATTTTCTCAATAAATTTTGAGCTAATAATTCCGGGAGGAAGTGCCACGACTCCAATACCCAACAAGGCAATTATGCCACTTATAAATTTACCCCAACCAGTTACCGGATAAATATCCCCATAACCCACAGTGGTGAGTGTAGCTATTGCCCACCAAAAGGATTGCCCAATATTGGAGAAATTATTCGGTTGGATCTGGTTTTCAAGGTAATACATGATAGTAGAAGCGATAATCAGTAATAGAAAAGTAATGAATAAAGTCACTGCAATATCACTTTTCGATTCCCTGAAAACACTAATTACTATTTTGAAAGAAGTGGAATATCGTTGTAGCTTTAGAATTCTTAATAGCCTTAGTAATCTCATGGATCTGACAACTCTTAAATCTACATGAATGACAAAAGGTATATAAAATGGCAAAATGGAAAGGAGGTCAACTAAACCATAAAAAGAGGTGATAAATTTTAAGGCACTTTTGAATTTCCCATGATTAAGATATAGCATATCACTTGTCCAGAGCCGGAGTAAATATTCTATAGTAAAGACCATTACAGAAAATATTTCAATGAAAGCAAATAATACCCGATGGGCTTCATAAAAATGTTCAAATGACTCTAAAAAA
Source organism: Flammeovirgaceae bacterium (assembly GCA_019634305.1). Taxonomy (GTDB): domain Bacteria; phylum Bacteroidota; class Bacteroidia; order Cytophagales; family Flammeovirgaceae; genus Flexithrix. The sequence continues at coordinate 9,808 of JAHQVQ010000302.1, forward strand.
ACGGCAATTATATTTAGGGTAATGAGTGTTGTGATAAAATATTCAAACCATCTGTTTTTTCTGGTTTTTGAATTTTCATCGGACTGGTTGTTTTGTA
>JAHQVQ010000303.1 GCA_019634305.1 Flammeovirgaceae bacterium
ACACTTTTATCTTTATAATCCTTAGTAAGTTGAATCATTCTATCCTCATAAGCCTGAGCTGTTGGGCAATGATTACAACTGAAAATTATCACCAAAGCTTTACTGGAAGAAAAGTCTTTTAGAGAATAATTCTTTCCATCAACTCCTGGAAGGTTAAAATCAGGTGCAGTTGCTCCAATCTTTAAGGTGGCAGGTTTTGGATGATCTCCTTCCTGGGCTATTAAATTAGAAAAAATGATAAGTTGACAAATTGTTAATAATAGGATGGGGAAAGTTTTTAAATTCATAGTAATATTAGATTTATCATTAAGTTTTTCAGTCATTAAATTTAAAGCAATTTCCGAAAAAAAAGTCATAAATTCTATTAACCTGAATTATTCTTGAATTTTATGATTCTTAAAATTTAATTATTCATAAATTCAACTCTCTTTCCCTTTTTATCAACTATTTGCTATAATAGAGGATCAAAAGTGTAAAGCTGAATTTTTAACTGAACTAATGAATAAGTCTTTCCCACTATCAAAAAAAATCGGCCTTTTTTTTGGTCCTGTTCTATTTTTCATATTAATATCCATCCCCGTAATCCCTCCTTTAAATCCTGAATCACAAAAAGTAATTGCTATAGCTAGTCTAATGATTTCCTGGTGGATTTCTGAAGCTGTGGAATTACCTGTGACTGCGCTAGTTCCAATTGTTCTATTACCATTTACAGGTGTATTGGATATTAAGGAAGCCACAGCCCCTTATAGTTCTCCTATAGTTTTTTTATTTATGGGTGGATTTGTAGTGGCTCTTGGGATGGAAAAATATCAATTACACAAAAGGATTGCCTTGAATATAGTCAGTTTTACTGGAACCAATGCCAATGGAATTATCTTGGGGTTTATGTTGGCAACTGCATTTTTGAGTATGTGGATTAGCAATACTGCTACCACTGTAATGATGTTGCCCATTGCAGTATCTGTTATTTCCTTATTAAGTAACCAAACCGATCCGGAATCTAAAGGATTAAGATATTTTTCTCTGGCTATCATGTTAGGAATTGCTTACTCAGCGAATGTTGGTGGAATTTCTACTTTGATTGGAACTCCTCCAAACTCTGTTTTTGCCGGATTTATTTACGAATCTTATGGATATGAAATAAGTTTTTTAAACTGGATGCTAATGGCTTTGCCTTTTACAATAGTATTGTTATTTATTACCTATTTCTTTCTTGTTAAAATATTATATCCTAATCAACTAGGACATTTTTCTGGTTCTGCAGGAGTAATTCATTCCGAAAAGAAAAAGCTAGGAAAGTTAAGCGCTGGAGAAAATAGGGTTTTAATTGTATTTATATTCACTGCTTTATCTTGGATTTTAAGGAGTTATATCAATCCGTTTATTCCTTTCATGAAACTGACTGATGCGGGAATAGCTATGACAGGAGCCATTGCTTTATTTCTGGTTCCCATCAACTTTAAAAAAGGAGAGTTTGTATTAGAATGGAAAGATACAGCCAAATTACCCTGGGGAATTTTGATACTTTTTGGAGGGGGTTTAACCCTTGCGGCAGGAATGGAAAAAACCGGAATTATAGATTTAATCGGTGATTCCGTAGCAAGTTCAGGCCATATGGGTAATCTGATGGTTATTTCCATTCTGATAACCATCATGCTATTTATGACGGAACTGATGAGTAATGTGGCACTAGTTACTATTTTATTGCCAGTAGTGGCAGGAGTTGCACAAGGTCTGGAAATTGATCCACTTTTAGTTGCAATTCCGGTTACAATGGCTTCCAGTTGTGCATTTATGTTGCCAATGGCTACTCCACCAAATGCGATTGTTTTTGCCAGTGGTCACATTAAGGTGTCCCAAATGGTGAGAGCTGGAGTTTACCTCAATATCATTTCGGTACAATTATTAATTGTGCTTTCTCAGACATTGATTCCTCTCATTTTTGGGTGAATTTTAAAGTAATTCTATAAATATTTCATCAGGGTTTTCTATAATCAATTCTGGGATTTTTTCCATCCCATGATTGTTACTGGAATATCCGTGGAAATATCTTAAATGAGGACTTGTTTATTTAAACTCATTTGAACTTGCGTTAGTCCATTATTAAGCACCAATGCTCCACACCAGGTACTATTATTAATTTCTCTATCAGTCTTTTACGGCAAAATAACACACGGTTAATTTCGAATTACTACTTATTAAATGATGGAGTAATATAAAGTGGATTTAGTGTTCAGCAAGTTGGCAGAGTATTTTAAGTAAATTATCTGTTGATATATCTATTATTTCAAAGAAAAGAAAGTTTGTTATGGATATGCTAAAATAAAAATTGCTTAATAGATGAATGGTTTGTTTTTTGTTTGTTCGTTATTTGTAATTTTAAAAAAACTAAAACTTAAAAAATTCAATGAAATCACTTAAATTTTTATTTTACGTCTTAGTCACCTCAATTTTAGTTTCTTGCTCCGAAGATGAACCTGCAACTCCGGACCAAGGGATGATTATTGGCAGTTGGGAATTATCTGAGGTTGATTATGACGGAACCACTACCACTACTTTTAATGGTCAAAGTTCTGTCATAAATTTTACTGGTGAGGGTAAGAATTTAAATAACGAAATAAAATTCACCGAAAACCCTAATGAATTTACTGTATCAGGAACATACGATGTGGAGTTGAAAATGGATTATGATGGCACTGAAGTAATTTCAGAGATAAATGGGCTAAGCTTTGCAAATTCTGGTGAATGGGAAATTGATGGTGATAAACTTTATATTACCGATGATGTTTCTGCTATTAAGGAAGCTACGATTAAAGAATTATCAGAAGAGAAATTAGTGCTTTTTTGGGTACTAAAACAAGAGATTGTACAATCTGGAGTGAAAAACTTAATGGAAGGAGATGGGTATTTAACCTTTACCAGAAATTAATTAGCATAAATCACTACTTAAAAAAGCTCTTCACTGAGTTATCAATGAAGAGCTTTTTTTACCCAATTAATTTATAACCAATTCCATGAACAGTGAGAATGATTTTAGGGTTATTGAGGTCAGTTTCAATTTTTTGCCTTAGTTTCAGGATAAAATTATCAATGGTTCGGGTAGTGGGGAATTCATCGTATCCCCAAATGTTTTCCAACAATTGATTTCTACTTACCGTTTCATTTTTATGATTCCATAGAAATTGCAATATTTCAAACTCTTTATGGGACATTTTCACAATTTTGCCATCTACATTTCCTTCATAGTTATTAAAGTCTGCGGTTAGCTTTCCAATTTTTATTTCAAGTTTTTGAGAAGTGCTTTCCTGTATTGTTTCAGTTCTTCTTAAAACAGCTTTTACTCTTGCCAAAAGTTCCCTTAAGCCAAATGGTTTTGTGATATAATCATCGGCTCCAAGCTCCAGGCCAAGTACTTTATCTATTTCCTCACCTTTGGCAGTTAGTAAAATAATTGGTGTTTTTATTCCTTTATTTCTGGCCGTTTTACAAACATCGAAACCTGATAAATTTGGCATCATCACATCAAGTAAAACCAGGTCATAAGCATTATTCAGGATCTTATCCAATCCAGATTTCCCTTCTTCTGCAACCTCTACATCATACCCTTCAAATTCTAGATTATCCCTTAATCCCATTCGCATATTGGGTTCATCTTCTACAATTAAAATCCTTGCCATCTTATTTATTGCTTTGTGAAACCGTATAAACTTATTTCTTTTTGCTGCAAATTTGCATTTCAGGAACCTCAATTCGCAGAAAAAGTTAGAAATAATTCCACTATCCCCAAATTTTTCTACTTCCTGAGAACCCTAAACTGGCAATTTTCGCTACCAAATAAAAAGTTTAAACAACTTCTGTATTTATAGGAAATGATTTATGAAAATTAATAAAAGAAAAGGACTTATGCTGATGGTTTTTGTGAAAGGTTTCTGAATCATGAAAATTGATAATTAATTCATTTATTGGGGTGGTAACTAAGGTAGAAAGTAATTAATTTTCATGCTGAATCGTCCTCAAAAAATTAACATAATGACATTTACAAGTAGACATTTTAGGTTTAATTACCTTTTAATATTTTCTTTAATAATACTTTTCCAAGCTTGTTCTGAAAAGCAAAAAGGAGAAAGCATTAATGAAAAGCCATCAGATGAAATGGCAATCTTAAATAATGACAATCCCGAATTTCAGCTGGCTACAATTGCTATTGGTTCCTGCAATCATGAAAATGATGAGCAAGTCATTTGGCCGGTAGTAAGCAAAAATAACCCGGACCTTTGGGTTTGGATGGGAGATATTATTTACGGTGATACAGAGGATATGGTAATTTTAAAAGGAAAATACGACCTTCAAAAAAGCAATGAAATTTATACTGATTTTCGAAATGATGTTTCCATTATCGGAATTTGGGATGATCATGATTATGGGGTAAATGATGGAGGTAAGAATTATCCCATGAAAAAAGAAAGTAGGGATATTTTATTGGACTTTCTTGATGTGCCGAAAACGAATGCTGTTTGGAGTAGGGAAGGAGCTTATAATTCTTATTTCTTTGGGAAGGAAAATCAAACTGTAAAAATAATCTTGTTGGATGCCCGATACTTCCGAGACGAACTGGAACCTTCTATGGATACTGTAAACAGGTATAAAATTAATGTAGAAGGCGATGTGCTGGGGGAGGCACAATGGAATTGGTTGGAAAAGGAATTGAATAACAGCACAGCTCAGGTCAATATTATTGTCAGTGGAATTCAGTTTTTACCCCGGGAACAGGTTTATGAGAAATGGGATAATTTCCCCAAAGCCAGAACCCGATTTTTGAATCTTATTTCTAATTCGAAAGCTAAAGGAATAATGCTTTTAAGCGGGGACCGACATATTGCAGAAATTTCCAAAATTGAATTATCTGGACAAAAAGAACCAATTTATGAGTTTACTTCTAGTGGTCTTACACATACTTGGGGAAATGATTTAGATACTGAAGAAAATCAATATAGGGTAGGGGATTTAATCATTAAAAAGAACTTTGGGGTAATAAAAATAGATTGGGATTCCTCACCTTTGAAGGTGGATTTTGAAATAAGAGGATCAGATAATCAGCTTTTCCAGAAAACAGAAGTCCTTTTGAATTAACCCTTTGATTACCATCAAAATACCAAATCAGGAATTGAGATTTCTAATTCCTGATTTGGTGATAATTGTTCAATTAATTAGTAATTCAAAATTAACCGTGTTATTTTGCCATAAAAGACTGATAGAGAGATCACTATTCCGGTGTGGAACACGGGTGCTTAATTGTCTTCCTGATAGATTTTGAGCTCTTTTCCTGCAATATCCTTCCAACTGTAGAAATGGAAAGTTTTATCATCGGACATGGCTACAAACAAACCTCCTGGAAATTTCCCATTAAAGGAATGATAAGTGATTTCACTTCCATCACTTTCATTAGTAGAAACTTTTACTACTTTAAGCAAATTATGCTGATGAGGATTTTCCTGAACTCCTCCTCTTGGGAAAATGTGGAATTGGTTGGCTTGCTGATCGCTCACCAAAATATAACCAGTTCCATCTGGGAATTTATAAATGGATATTCCTTCATGATCATCAGTAAAATCTTCGGTGGCAAAAAGAGCCAATTCTTCATTTCCCAATTCTGGTTCAGCCTGGTATTTTCTAACTCCTTTTCCTTCATCAGAATAGTAAATGAACCCTAATTCTTCATCTACAGCAATGGATTCAATCTCTTTACCTCCTTCAAATTTGCCAAACTTCCTTACCAATTTTGCACTTACTTTTCCTTTTTGTTCTATTAATTCATACTGCCATAAATAACTTCCACTTTCTCCACTCTTTCGGCTAATTATGGCATAGAACTTATCGGAAACCGGAGAATGATAAGTAGCAATTCCCATTGGGCTTTTAATCTCCTCTCCATCAAAAACCGGAATTCCACCATTATCAATAGCATTCATTGCTGGAATACTGAAAATTCTAAGAAGATCTCGTCCTCTTTCTGTGACCAGAGCAATATCAGTAGGTTTCCCATTTACCTGAAAACCATAAGCAATATCCACATTATTAACCCTAGTAAGCCCGCTGATTGACTTTTCTTTAATTATTTTTCCATCAAGATCATAGGCTAATAAAGTAGCATTTTTATCAAAATCATCTCCTTTATCTGTACCTAAAATCATACTTTTAGAAATATCTGTTGGGTTAATCCAGATTGCCGGATCATCTGTATCATACTGAGAAGGTTCGGTAATCAGAATTGGAGTGATTGAATTGTGATGATTTAGAGAATCCATTCCCGTAGCCACAGTATCACTATTTGGCATTTTAGAATTACAGGAAGCAATAATTATCAACGAAATAATAGAATATAAAACTAGATTTTTCATAATGACAGTTTTTAAAGTTCATAAAAAAACATTCCGGAAATATCCCGGAACGTTTCGGATCTCATATGTAAAGTCTTTAAAGGATTATTTATTGAAAAGGTCAAACTTAACCCCTACATTCATCCTAAGATTGTAGTATTCAGCCTGCATTGTTCTATTGCTCACCCCCTGGTAATATCTCAATGGCTGATTTGTAATATTATTTATATCAACAAATAATCTCCATTTTGGTGTGAAAGCATACGAACCATTGAAATCAAGGAAGGTTTGCTTATCGTAAAAGCTGTCCTCAAAAGTTTCTCCTCCCAATTCATCTAGGTAATCTGAAGCATGGTTTAAGGAAAGTCTTAATACCAACTTTTTAGTTTCGTATGATAGAGAGCCATTGAACATATGTTTGGCTGTTCCAGGTAAAACAAGGTCCTCATCCTCTCTTCCCTGAATTCCAGAAGCATTTGAATTAGTATTGGTGTAATTAAGATAAATCCCCAATCCTTTCATGAATCCTGGAAGAAAGTCTAATTGTCTTTGAAACGCCAACTCAAATCCATAAACATCAACAGCATTCCCATTCTGATAAGTCACAAACTCAATGTCATCACCATAAACAGGATGACTGTAGTTTTCCTCTACTCTTGTATAAATAAAATCCTGAATGTTTTTGTAAAACCCACCTGCTGAAACAATACCGATAGATTTGAAATAATTTTCAGCCATAAAATCCAAATTGGAAGAAACAGAAGGGTTCAAATTTGGATTTCCTGCTTCCAATTCTGGTCCATCAGGATTAAATGCTTCAAATGGAACTAATTTGAAATAATCCGGTCTGGCTAAAGTTTGTGTAACTGCAAACCTTAAAATCTGATTTTCATTCAAATTATATTTCAGGTGAAGGTAAGGTAAAATATTAGTATAACTGTCTGTTCCTTCAGTAGTTCCTACATCTTCAGTATCGAAGTTGAAGCTAAATCCCTGATAATCAATTTGTGTATTTTCCATCCTTACACCTGCTAAAGCATAGAACTTTTCTGAGAACTGATAATCTGCCATGGCATAAGCTGCAATAATATTTTCATTGGCTTTATAATTACCAGGAATATATTCTCCTTGTTCATCACTTTCCTCAAAAATATTTGTGTTTTTTAAATCTAATTGAGATAAAAACTGCTTTGTAACAAAGTTTCCAGCCTGATACTTTTCTCCAGCAAGGAAATCAGATTTGGATTGGTCCTCAATAGGAATATCTCCCATAAATTCTCCAAAAGACTCTATATCTAGTGGCTCAAATTCTGAATAAATATTATCTCTTTTTTTCTCTTTTCCTCTATATCGTCCACCAAATTTGAAAACACCATTTTTCCCAATAGGCAATCGGAAATCTAATCTTCCATTAATATCTCTTTCATAGGTCATTTGTGTTTCATCAGAGATTGTGTTTAATTCCAATGTCTGGTATTGATTTTCATTAAGAGAAGTCATCTGAGGCTTATTTGGATTTCTGATATCCATTAACACTGGCAAATCACTAGTTCTATAGCTAATATATTTTTCATTAAGTCTATCCTCTGAAGCTTTCGCATAAGTAACTGACCAATCCATTTTAAGTTTGCTTGCAATGAGGTGATCACCCTTTAAAGTCATATTATATACTCTTTGATCTTCAAGCCTTTTTTGTTGTCCTCTATCGCTATCTATTCCTCCTTTTGTTTGTCTTTCAATTCTGCCTTTGGTTTGAAACAATCCTGGTGATAATTCTATCCAACCCTCAGGATCATAGTCTTCATCAGAGGGATCAAGGTGGGCATTTTCATAAGCATCCTCAATTTCACCAACTCTGTATCTGTATCGGTTTTCCCTATCATCTCTCCAATTGTACATACCATTTAGGTATATTTTATTGTTAGGATTAAATTCGTAATCCAGCCCTAAAGACACGCTTCTTCTTATTCTTTCAACTTGATAAGTTCTTAAATCAAATTCATCTAAGATAGGTCCGTCATCAGTGTCAATCCATACCGCTTCAATATTATCAGATCCGAAATTATGATGGTTGTAGGAAGTACTTACAATTACTCCTAATTTATCGTTGGCTATCCTATCTCCAATAACTAAAGCTCCTGTCCAGATAGGCTTATTACTTAAAAAGTTCATTCCCGTACCCAAAGTACCTGAAACCCTTAAACCATCAGGGGTACTTCTTGTAACTAAATTTACTGCACCACCAATGGCATCAGCATCCATATCTGGAGTTAAAGCTTTATTCACTTCAATAGTTTGCACCATATCTGCCGGAATTAAATCCAGCTGAATTCTTCTGTTGTCTCCTTCTGCAGATGGAATTCTTTCTCCATTGATCATTACAGAATTAAGTTGTGGAGCCAATCCTCTAATGATAATATCTCTGGCTTCTCCCTGGTCATTTTGAATGGTGATTCCGGGAATCCTTTTCATAGCATCTCCAATATTGGCATCTGGAAACCGACCAATTTGATCTGCTGCCACAATGTTGGTGATATTAGAATTTGTTCTCTGTTGATTGATGGCTTTTGCTTGTCCTTTCAATCGATCTCCTAAAATCAGTACTTCCTGGCCAATGGTTACTCCAGGCTCCAAGGACAATTTAATTTCATTGGTAACTCCACCTGCTACTTCCACTTCTCTTTCCAAAGTGCTATATCCAATATAGGTGATTTTTAATTGATGAGAACCTGCAGGAACATTTAAAATGATAAACTGACCATTTTCATCTGAAACTGCTCCAGTACTATTTACATCGGTTACCAAAATGGTTGCACCTGGCAATCCCAGACCATTTTCATCAGAAATTTTTCCCTTCAACACTCCAAATGCCTCCATTTTCATGGCTTTCAGTTCCTTTTTTGTTGGTCCTAAAATATAGGCTTTCACTAATATATTTCGATTGATTTGCTTGAAACCCAGACCTGTTTCTTTAGCAATTTGAGTTAATATTTCTTTTACACTTTTATCCTTTCCAGAAATGCTGACCTTTTTATTGAGCGCCACTTTCCGGCTATTATACATGAACTTTAGACCTGTTTTTTTGTCTATAGTTCTAAAAGCTGTTTTTACGGGTTCATTTTCCAACTGAATGGAAATCCTGATTTCATCAATACTTTTTACTTTCTCACCTGCCTGGGCTGATTGAATTGAGGCAGTAAACGCTAAACTAATCAATAATAACAATCCCTTACGGGTAATCAGATTAAGTAATTTTGGTTTCATGATTTATCTAATATTTAAATTTTTCCGTATTTAATTTTTGACTTAATTACACCCTTCTCCATTTAGGAAAATAGTTTTATTTTCTATTCTATAGGAAATTTCATTTGTGTATTTAATACTTTCTAAAACATTAGTGAGTGATTCATTTTTAAATTCTCCAGTTAAAAGGCAGTTAGAAATCTTTTGATTTTCAAAGGTTACATTTAAGCCGTACCAGCGTTCCATGGTTTTGGCCACTAAAGTCATAGGAGTATCTTCAAATAATAAAGTGCTGTCTTTCCATGCAAATTCCTTTTTGAAATCGAAAGGATTCTCCGCAAGACTAGAGTCTGTTTTGGAAAAAACTGCTTGCTCTCCAGGAATTAAGTGTACTTTGTTATTTTTATCCGAAAGATGGCTTACATTTACTTTACCTGTAGCTACCGAAACTTTTATTTCTTCATTTTCCGGATAAGCAGAAATATTGAAGCTCGTTCCCAAAACCTGAGTAGTTAATTTGCCTGTAATGATTTTAAAAGGTCTTAAAGTATCTCTGGCTACTTCAAAAAAGGCTTCTCCTTCCAGGTAAACTATTCTTTCATGCTTATCAAAAATTTCTGGAAAAGTGAATTTTGAAGAGGCGTTTATTTTTACTCTTGTTCCATCTTTCAGTTTAATGGTTTGTTTTTTACCTGAAGGAACAATTTTTTCCATCATTTGGGCTGTTGAGTAATTCTGCTGATGGGATGGACTCTGGTGGAATAAAACCCCGAATAGAGACATCATTAAAATAGCAACTGAAGCAGCAAAACCAATTATTTGATTTTTTGTAAGTTTAATAATGGTCACATTTGTGGATTCCTTTTTTCGCTTTCTTTTTATTTTTTGATTAAGTATTTGTCTTCCCTTGTCTAAATTAAATTGATGTTGAGGGAAAATTTCTTTTTTCCAGGTAATTTTAAGTTGCTCAAATTTTCTATTGTAATTTTCATCTTCTTTTACCAGGCTATTTACCATTTCAATTTCCTTTTCGGTAGCTTCTTTGTTGAGGCACCTCAAGGCTAATCTTTCAAATGTTTCCTCCATCATCAGGTTTAAACTTTATGCTTTCAATGGAGTAGAGTGAATTTTGGAAAGATTCCGAATAATTGAATTTTAACGTTATGTGAAGTAAATATTAAAACCAAAGGAGAATTTTGAACAGAATAAGAAGTAAACAGGTTTTTACTTGATAGAGTCTGGGAAAAAAATGGATTTTAATTTCTTCATTACCATAAATAAATGATTTTCCACTGTTTTTTCAGAAATATTCATGATTTGTGAAATCTCTTTGTACTTCATTCCTTCTTTCTTGTTTAACCTGAAAATAGTCCTTCCAGGTTCAGGAATTGCATTTAGGAATAAATTAAGCTCACTACTTAATTCATTGACTAAAAGTTCGGTATCAGCCTGATTTTCAGAGGCAAGGTGATCGGGGTAATCCTCAAAATTTTTCTTTTCTATATTTTTTTTTGATTTAAAGTGGGCGGATGCACTATATTTTATAGAGGAAAATAAATAAGCTCTTAAATTGGAATGGATTTGTAAAGTGGCTCTGTTTTGCCAAATTTTGAGGAAAAGATCGGTCACAATTTCTTCTGATTCCTCCTTTTGTTCAATTAAGTAATTACAGAAATTGCAAAGGGTGTTGTAGTATTTATCGAATAGTTTATTAAGGGCTGCCCTATTGTTTTGTTTTAACTTAGAAAGCAAAATTTTATCCTCATCATCATTATTGATAGCTGGATTTTTACTTTTTTTTGATGATTTAAATTCCTCCAATTCACGAATCATTTTGAAATCTGATTTATTTCCAATTCCATTTCCAAAGATTCTGTTAAATGGCGTTTATCTCAAGAAAACCCCTTTATCAAACCTTTAATTTTTAATTACAATAGCGTGAAATAAAAAACATCCTGTGCAGTACTCAGGATGTTTCGATTCACATTATTCCTACTAATAGGAATTATTTTGATTTTATTAGTGGGCTAATAAAACAGTGTCTTATTAAAGAAAAACTAATTTGTTTGTAAATTTTTATTAAGAGCATGTTTAAATTTTATCCTTTCGGCTGCAAATGAGCCCAGAGGCGTCTGCCCAGTTCAAGCACCTCATTTCGAAAGAAAATTTCACTATAGCGCTGCTACCGAGTGTCGGCCCAACCAAAATTTTCTTACTTCCTATGCACCTCGAACTAATCATTTTTTTATGGTCCGACATTTCGGGAAAAACAAAACTTAAACAAGCTCTAAATACAAAATTGATAAAACTGATTTTTATGTTTATTTGAAATAAATCTTTAACAGAATATTAAAATAAAGTCCAAATATTTGAACTAAATACCTGGTATTCAAATCTATTGGATTATGAATTTTTTAATTAAAAAGCAGGTTTATGTGAATTAAATGTTACGAATTTAACATTAAAGTAAAGAACATCGGAGATTGCCACCAATTATTGAATAGTGATATTAAATGATGCCTCTATATCTGATTCCCCACCAGAAAGTGTAATATCTCCATCTGAAACCCCCGCAGCTTCCTTATCAGGCTCGTGTTTTAAAGTGAGTGTAAGAGTTCCACTACCAGTATTAATTGCTTGGATATTTCCTTTTAATCCAACTGGTTTATCTCCTGTATTCGGAGGATAATCAGCTTCTTTATCGGCATAAGATACATTGATATAATTGGAAAAAATAGCTGAACCTGTATAAAAAAACTGATGTACTTGAGCTTTTTCTTTTACCTCATCCGTAATATTTTCAGTTGGACTTTCATTTTCATTTAGTAATTCAATTTCCATTAGATAAGATTGGCCATTTGCTAGAGAAATATCTGAAATTTCTGGAGTGTTTCCTCCATCTCCATCCAGATCTTTCCAGGTAGCTTCTACAATATCGCCTCCACCTTCTGGTGTGAAAGTTAGGTTGAGTGTTGTGATTTCTTCTTCCTCAATTTCAGGTTCTGGGGTTTCATTATCATCACATGATACAAATGTTGCTAAAGAAAAAAACAGCAAAAAATAATAGTGTTTCAATTTAAAAATGTTCATTGTTTTTAAAAATTAAAAATTAGATATTAAAAATATATTGAGTTTCTAATTGAATTTGAATTTTGCCCTAAAAGTGATATTTCTACCCAAATCGTCAGCAAAATACCGCATTCTGTTGAGGTAATCTCTATATTTTGTATTGAGCAAATTTTCAACACTAATTCCGAAAGTGGTGTTTAGTTTTGATTCGGGTAAAGCAATATCAAGGTTTAAATTGATCAGGGAATATCCATTTGGTGGAGGAGCAAAATCGGTATCAGGTGCACGAAACTGGGTAGCCAAATAAGCCAGTTCTGTGGAAATATGTAATTCCTTTATAACTTTTGAAAAATCTTTATGGTAATGAATTCCATTAATCCATCTGTCTGATGGTATATAAATCAGATCCGTATTTTGAGTTAAATTTTTCCCTCTCACTATACTGATTTTGGACAGGTAGGTGAAATTTTCCAGAAAATCGTAATGGAAGTCAAGATCTGTTCCCATTATTCTGGCATCAGTTTGTTGGTATTTAAAGACTGGGAATGCACCTCTAATCGTTAACCGAAATTCATCCTGAGGTTCCAGAAAAATATAATTGTTGATAACATTGTAATAAGCTGATGCTTCTAGTTTAATTTTTCCCTTAGTGAAACCTAAATTATTAACCCACTTAAAAGCTTTTTCTGTAATTAAGTTAGAGTTTCCCTCCTCAATCGCTGCTGCTCCATGATGTAGCCCTTCACTGAATAATTCGCTTACATGTGGAGGCCTGAAGGCTGTTCCCAGGTTACTGGAAATAAAAAACGCATCTGAAAAGAAATAGGAAGCCCCTATATTTCCGGAATAGTTATGGAAATTATAGTTGGGAGTTTCCAATTTATTTTCCTTATTTATTCTGAAAATTTGCAAGTGTCTGAAATCATACCTGGCTCCCAATTCTATTTCCCAATTGCTCTGGGAATATTTTTCTATCAGATAAGTCCCAAAATTTTTGCTATTGAAATTTGGAATAAGCGGACGAACCCCTGTACCCGGAATATTGCTGTTTTGTTGTATCAGTCCGTTTATTCCCACTGATCCATTGAAATGTTTTCCCTGTGTTTTTTTTACTTGAATATCCAGAGAATGTGTGTTTAATTGTAAATCCAGAGCGGGTTTATCATTTCTATCTCCTCTTCTTACATCAAATTCCTGCCGTCCATTTGATTGGTAACCATACTGAAAATTTAATTCTGTGAGGGGAGATAAGTTGTAATATCCTTCAGCCTTGTATAAAGTGTGTTTTATTTTTTGTCGGGGATTATTAATGTCATAGGAAAAGTTTTCTTTCGTGAAAAAAGGGATTTTCCTAGTAATGGCTTCTTCTAAATCGGTTGTGTTTCCGATATGTGATCCTCTCAAAATTCCAATTTCGGTGTTGTATTGACTGACATAAACACTCAAACCAAACAGATCTTGATTATATCCGGCACTTCCCGAAAAGTTAATTTCGTTCAGTCCTGTATTGGTGAGAAAATAATTAGGAGTCTGGAAATCTCCTGCCTTTTTTCCACTTCCCTGAATTCTCCATCCGAAACCCT